>NZ_RJOG01000021.1:0-35300 GCF_003942965.1 Streptococcus mitis
AAATTATCCAAAGGAAGGAATTACCTTCCGTGATATTAGTCCTTTGATGGCTGATGGGAATGCTTATAGTTACGCTGTTCGTGAAATCGTCCAGTATGCTACTGACAAGAAAATTGATATGATTGTGGGACCTGAGGCTCGTGGATTTATCGTGGGCTGTCCAGTTGCCTTTGAGTTAGGAATTGGTTTTGCACCTGTTCGTAAGCCAGGTAAATTGCCACGCGAAGTTATTTCTGCTGACTATGAAAAAGAGTACGGTGTTGATACCTTGACTATGCATGCAGATGCCATTAAGCCAGGCCAACGTGTTCTTATCGTAGATGACCTATTGGCAACAGGTGGAACTGTTAAGGCAACCATCGAGATGATTGAAAAACTTGGTGGTGTTGTAGCAGGCTGTGCCTTTCTTGTTGAATTGGATGAATTGAACGGCCGTGAAAAAATCGGTGATTACGATTACAAAGTTCTCATGCATTATTAATGAAAAACAGTCCCCAGGGCTGTTTTCTCTACACTAGGATATAAAAATAGACTATAGCTAGTTAGAGAAAAACTATAATTGAAAACTATATCTTCTTGCAGTATAATAAAAGGACTAAGTGTTTGAGATTGGACTTCAAACATATGCAATTATTCCTGAAGAGTACAGTTAGGAGAGGGTTATGCCGATTCGAATTGATAAAAAATTGCCAGCTGTTGAGATTTTACGGACAGAGAATATCTTTGTCATGGATGATCAACGTGCTGCTCACCAAGATATCCGTCCTTTGAAGATATTAATTTTAAATCTCATGCCACAAAAAATAGTGACAGAGACCCAGTTGTTGCGCCATTTGGCCAATACACCCTTGCAACTGGATATTGATTTTCTCTATATGGAAAGCCATCGTTCTAAGACAACTCGTTCAGAGCACATGGAGACCTTTTATAAAACTTTTCCTGAAGTCAAGGACGAGTATTTTGATGGGATGATCATCACGGGTGCTCCAGTTGAGCATTTACCATTTGAGGAAGTGGATTATTGGGAGGAATTCAGTCAGGTAATCGAGTGGTCCAAGACCCATGTCTATTCGACCCTTCATATCTGTTGGGGTGCTCAGGCGGGACTCTATCTGCGTTATGGAGTTGAAAAATACCAGATGGACAGTAAGTTATCGGGTATCTATCCTCAGGATACTTTAAAAGAAGGGCACCTTCTCTTTAGAGGCTTTGACGATAGCTATGTATCCCCTCATTCACGGCACACGGAGATTTCTAAGGAAGAGATCTTAAACAAAACTAATCTCGAGATTTTATCAGAAGGTCCTCAGGTTGGGGTTTCGATTTTGGCTAGTCGGGATTTGCGTGAAATTTATAGTTTTGGTCATTTGGAATATGATCGTGATACCTTGGCAAATGAATATTTCCGAGATCGTGATGCAGGTTTGGATCCTCATATTCCAGAAAATTACTTTAAGGATGATGATGTCAACCAGACCCCTTGTCTTTGTTGGTCTTCATCAGCAGCCCTCTTTTTCAGTAACTGGGTAAATTATGCAGTCTATCAGGAAACCCCTTTTGACTGGAGAAAAATAGAAGATGATGCTTCTGCATTTGGGTATTTATAAGAGGAATTATGACATATTTAGACGCTTTTAAATCAGGGAACTTGGTTTTACCGAGTGCCCTTCTCTTGCATTTTAAGCAACTCTTTCCTTCTAGCGACGATTTTCTGGTCTGGCAATTTTTCTATTTGCAAAATACGACAGGTTTGGATGAAATGTCGCCAAGCCAGATTGCTGAAAGGATTGGTAAGGAAATTTCGGATGTCAATCAAGCCATTTCCAATCTGACGGAGAGGGGACTGCTTCAGTATCGAACCATCGAATTAAATGGTGAAATCGAATTGCTTTTTGATGCTAGTTTAGCTTTGGAACGTTTGGATGACTTGCTTGGAGTTGCTCATTCGAATTCAGATCAGTTGACACCTCAAAACCAGCTCAAGAATTTGGTGGAAACCTTCCAGCAGGAATTAGGACGCTTGTTGACACCTTTTGAGATTGAGGATTTGACCAAGACACTAAAGGAAGATGGGACCAGTGCTGACTTGATTAAGGAGGCTCTTCGTGAAGCTGTTTTGAATGGAAAACCAAACTGGAAGTACATTCAGGCGATTTTAAGAAACTGGCGCCATGAAGGCATCAAAAGTGTGGCTCAAGTGGAGGCTAAACGAGCAGAGAGAGAAGCAAGCAATCCTCAGTTGACACAGGTATCTGCAGATTTCAGAAATGCTATGGATCTTTGGAAAGATTAATCGTTGGAAGCAGGCTTGAAATCCGAGTAAGATTTGCAAGCTGTGTATAATTGTGATAAAATAAGTAGAAAATAAATTGAAAAAAGAGGTATGTGAAATGTCACGTAAACCATTTATCGCTGGTAACTGGAAAATGAATAAAAATCCAGAAGAAGCTAAAGCATTCGTTGAAGCAGTTGCATCAAAACTTCCTTCATCAGATCTTGTTGAAGCAGGTATCGCAGCTCCAGCTCTTGATTTGACAACTGTTCTTGCTGCTGCAAAAGGTTCAAACCTTAAAGTTGCTGCTCAAAACTGCTACTTTGAAAATGCAGGTGCTTTCACTGGTGAAACAAGCCCACAAGTTTTGAAAGAAATCGGTACTGACTACGTTGTGATCGGTCACTCAGAACGCCGTGACTACTTCCATGAAACTGACGAAGATATCAACAAAAAAGCAAAAGCAATCTTTGCAAATGGTATGCTTCCAATCATCTGTTGTGGTGAGTCACTTGAAACTTACGAAGCTGGTAAAGCAGCTGAATTCGTAGGTGCTCAAGTATCTGCTGCATTGGCTGGATTGACTGCTGAACAAGTTGCTGCATCAGTTATCGCTTACGAGCCAATCTGGGCTATCGGTACTGGTAAATCAGCTTCACAAGACGACGCACAAAAAATGTGTAAAGTTGTTCGTGACGTTGTAGCTGCTGACTTCGGTCAAGAAGTTGCAGACAAAGTTCGTGTTCAATACGGTGGTTCTGTTAAACCTGAAAACGTTGCTTCATACATGGCTTGCCCAGACGTTGATGGTGCCCTTGTTGGTGGTGCCTCACTTGAAGCTGAAAGTTTCTTGGCATTGCTTGACTTTGTAAAATAATTAGTAAGTAGCAAAAGCTAGGTGGAACAGCATTCAGATGTCTGTTCCATTTTTTATAGGAGAGGAAAGATTGAAAACAAAGAGTGGAAAAATTGGATTAGCAAGTGCCTTTTTACTTGGATTGCTTGTTCATCAAGTGGCTGCTAATGAAGCTGAAGTGAAAGCATCTTCGGAAGAAAGCAGTATTCAAGCTTCTTCTGGCAAGGTAGAAGAAAAGAAATCAGAAACGACTACAAGTCAAAAAGAAGAGAGCACCGCAAAAAAAGAAGAGAAAAAAGTAGAGGGCTCTTCTAGTCAGAGTCCAGAGAAAAAGGAAAAAGCCCAAGAGACTCGAGCTAGTAGCCAGAAAGAAGAAAGTAAGCCAACTTCAACATCAGCACATTGGGAAGGTGAGTACTATATTAAAGATGATGGCTCAGTAGCTAAGAATGAATGGATTTACGATAAGGTCTATAATAGTTGGTTTTATCTAAAATCTGATGGTCGCTATGCTCAGAATGAGTTTCAGGATACTTATTATCTTAAATCTGGTGGGTATATGGCTAAAAATGAATGGGTTTATGATAAAACTAATGATAGTTGGTTTTATCTAAAATCTAACGGTCGTGTTGCCCAAAATGAATGGTATGGAAATTACTACCTTAAAGCAGACGGATCTATGGCAAAGAATGAATGGGTTTATGATAAAAGTTATAAAAGTTGGTTTTATCTAAAATCTGATGGTCACTATGCTCAAAATGAATGGAAGGGCAAGTACTACCTTAAAAAAGGTGGGTATATGGCTAAAAATGAATGGGTTTATGATAACACATATAAGGCTTGGTTCTATCTTAAGTCCGATGGTTCTTATGCGAATCTAGAATGGCAAAAAGTTGATGGCAAATGGTATTACTTCAAGAAGTGGGGCTACATGGCTAAAAACGAGTGGCAAGAAAGCTATTTCTTAAATACTCAAGGAGCTATGATGCAAAATGAATGGCTCTATGACAACACTTATAAATCTTGGTTCTATCTTAAGTCCGATGGTTCTTATGCGAATCTAGAATGGCAAAAAGTTGATGGCAAATGGTATTACTTCAAGAAGTGGGGCTACATGGCTAAAAATGAGTGGCATGGAAATTACTATTTGACAGGTACTGGTGCAATGGCAACAGGTGAATTGGTTATAGATGGTGTTCGTTATATTTTTGCAGACTCTGGTGAGTTGCAAGAAAAGAAAGACTTGAATTCTGGTTGGGTTAATAAAGATGGGAAACGTTATTTCTTTAATAGTAGAGAAGAACAAGTCGGGACTGATAAAGCCCAAAAAGTAATTGATGTCAGTGAACATAATGGCCATATCAGCGATTGGAAAAAAGTAATTGAAGAAAATGGGGTAGATGGAGTTATTCTACGTTTGGGCTATAGTGGTGCTGAAGACAAGAAATTGGCCTATAATGTCAGAGAGTTGACTAGATTGGGAATACCATATGGTGTTTATCTTTATACCTATGCTTCAAATGAGTCAGATGCTGAGAATGATGCCAAACAAACTATTGAGCTATTGAATAAATACAATATGGAATTGTCATATCCTATATATTATGATGTCGAAAACTGGGAATATGGGAATAAAAGTAAAAAAGCTCCGACAGATACTGCAACGTGGGTTAAAATCATCAATAAGTATGTGGCAAGTATGAAACAAGCAGGTTATCAAAATGTCAAGGTTTATAGTTATCGTAGTTTATTACAATCGCGTTTAAATCATCCTGATATTTTGCAACATGTTAACTGGGTTGCAGCCTATACGGATGCGCTTGATTGGAATAATCCTCATTATTCAGGAGAAAAAGGTTGGCAATATACATCAACTGAGTCTCTAAAAGGAATTAGGGGACATGTTGATGTCAGCGTCTGGTATTAAGATGTAAAACTGAGAAAAGAGTGTACAAATTGTATGCTTTTTTCTTTAGTTTATCTATGTTAAGAGAGTTTGAAAGTGACTGAGTTTCATTCTAAAAAATTCTTAAATTATCAGTCTATTGCAACTTTTCTCATGTGAGTTATTTGGCTTGCTATTTGTTTTCCTTAGTAGTATACTAAGGTAGTAATCAGTAAGAAGTGATTACAAATAATAATGAATGAGGTAAAAATAATGGTANAATTGAAAAAAGAAGCAGTAAAAGACGTAGCAACACTAACTAAGGTAGCACCAGTAGCATTGGCAAAAACAAAGGAAGTCTTGAACCAAGCTGTTGCTGATTTGTACGTAGCCCACGTTGCTTTGCATCAAGTACACTGGTACATGCGTGGTCGTGGTTTCCTTGTATGGCATCCAAAAATGGATGAGTACATGGATGCTCTTGATGGTCACTTGGATGAAATCAGCGAACGTTTAATTACCCTTGGTGGCAAACCTTACTCAACTTTGACAGAATTCCTTCAACACAGTGAAATCGAAGAAGAAGAAGGAGAATTCCGTAATGTTGAAGAAAGCTTGGAACGTGTTCTAGCTATTTATCGCTACCTCATCACTCTTTTCCAAAAAGCTTTGGATGTGACTGACGAAGAAGGCGATGATGTTACAAACGATATCTTTGTTGGTGCTAAGGCTGAACTTGAGAAAACAGTTTGGATGATTGCAGCAGAACTTGGACAAGCACCTGGTTTGTAAGAAATAGAATAATCATATAAAAATCTGTAGGAAAATTCTTACAGATTTTTTCTATCTTGTAAGCTATTCCAAACCAGTCTTTTTTTGAGTTTTTTGATAAAATAGTACTATCAGTGAAAAGGATGGAAGCATGACTAAGAAAATCGTAGCTATTTGGGCCCAGGATGAAGAGGGTGTGATTGGGAAGGACAATCGTCTGCCTTGGCATTTGCCAGCAGAATTGCAACACTTCAAAGAAACAACTCTGAATCATGCTATCTTGATGGGGCGCGTGACCTTTGATGGGATGGGGCGTCGCTTGCTTCCAAAACGGGAGACCTTGATTTTGACACGTAACCCAGAAGAAAAGATAGATGGGGTTACTACTTTTTATGATGTCCAGTCTGTCTTGGACTGGTATCAGGCTCAAGAAAAGAATCTCTATATTATTGGTGGAAAGCAGATTTTTCAGGCTTTTGAACCCTATTTGGATGAAGTAATTGTCACTCAAATTCATGCTCGGGTGGAAGGAGATACCTATTTCCCTGAAGAATTTGACTTGTCTCTTTTTGAGACAGTTTCAAGCAAATTTTACGCTAAAGATGAGAAGAATCCTTATGATTTTACCATCCAATACCGCAAGAGAAAGGAAGTCTAATGGAACGTAGTATATTTGGTTTTTTCACAGCCATGCTGTGTTTGGTCTGCTTGCTTGCAGGGGCACAGGCTTTTCGTAAAAAGCGCTATGGACTTTCTGTCCTGCTCTGGTTAAGTGCCTTTACCAATTTGGTCAATAGTATCCATGCTTTTTACATGACCTTATTTTAGATAGAATGACAGTATAGAATAGAACGGAAGGAAATCATGCCTACAAATAGGAATAATGATATGATGGTTTATTGCTCATTTTGTGGCAAAAGCCAAGAAGAAGTACAAAAAATAATCGCTGGGAACAACGCCTTTATCTGTAATGAATGTGTGGAGTTGGCTCAGGAAATCATTCGAGAGGAGTTGGCGGAAGAAGTCTTGGCAGACTTGTCTGAAGTTCCAAAACCAATCGAACTCCTCCATATCTTGAACCACTATGTAATCGGTCAAGATCGTGCCAAACGTGCTTTAGCAGTAGCAGTATACAACCACTACAAACGTATCAATTTCCACGATACGCGTGAAGAGTCCGAAGATGTGGATTTGCAGAAGTCAAACATCTTGATGATTGGCCCAACTGGTTCAGGGAAAACATTTCTTGCTCAGACCTTGGCTAAGAGCTTGAATGTACCTTTTGCTATTGCAGATGCGACAGCTCTTACTGAGGCTGGTTATGTAGGTGAGGACGTGGAAAATATCCTCCTCAAACTCTTGCAGGCTGCTGACTTTAACATTGAACGTGCAGAGCGTGGCATTATCTACGTGGATGAAATTGACAAGATTGCCAAGAAGAGCGAGAACGTGTCTATCACACGTGATGTTTCTGGTGAAGGGGTGCAACAAGCCCTTCTCAAGATTATCGAGGGAACTGTTGCCAGCGTACCGCCTCAAGGTGGACGTAAACATCCACAACAAGAGATGATTCAAGTGGATACAAAAAATATCCTCTTCATCGTGGGTGGTGCCTTTGATGGTATCGAAGAAATCGTCAAACAACGTCTGGGTGAAAAGGTTATTGGCTTTGGTCAAAATAACAAGGCGATTGATGAAAATAGCTCTTACATGCAAGAAATCATCGCAGAAGATATTCAAAAATTCGGTATTATCCCTGAGTTGATTGGACGCTTGCCTGTCTTTGCTGCTCTTGAGCAATTGACGGTGGATGACTTGGTTCGCATCTTGAAAGAGCCAAGAAATGCCTTGGTGAAACAATACCAAACCTTGCTTTCTTATGATGATGTCGAGTTGGAATTTGACGACGAGGCTTTACAAGAGATAGCCAATAAAGCGATCGAACGCAAAACTGGTGCGCGTGGTCTTCGCTCGATCATCGAAGAAACCATGCTAGACGTCATGTTTGAAGTACCGAGTCAGGAAAATGTGAAATTGGTCCGCATCACAAAAGAAGCTGTCGATGGAACGGATAAACCAATCTTGGAAACAGCCTAGAGGTGACTATGGAAATCAATACACACAATGCTGAAATCTTGCTCAGTGCGGCCAATAAATCCCACTACCCACAGGATGAACTGCCAGAGATTGCCCTAGCAGGGCGTTCAAATGTTGGCAAGTCTAGCTTTATCAACACCATGCTGAACCGCAAGAATCTAGCCCGAACATCAGGTAAACCTGGTAAAACCCAGCTTCTCAACTTCTTTAATATCGATGATAAGATGCGCTTTGTGGATGTGCCTGGTTATGGCTATGCCCGTGTTTCTAAAAAGGAACGTGAAAAGTGGGGGCGCATGATTGAGGAGTACCTAACGACTCGGGAAAATCTCCGTGCAGTGGTCAGTCTAGTTGACCTTCGTCATGACCCGTCAGCAGATGATGTGCAGATGTACGAATTTCTCAAGTATTATGAGATTCCAGTCATCATTGTGGCGACCAAGGCGGACAAGATTCCTCGTGGTAAATGGAACAAGCACGAATCAGCAATCAAAAAGAAATTAAACTTTGACCCAAGTGACGACTTCATCCTCTTTTCATCTGTCAGCAAGGCAGGGATGGATCAAGCTTGGGATGCAATCTTAGAAAAATTGTGAGGAAAAGAAAATGGCAAAAACAATTCATACAGATAAGGCCCCAAAGGCTATCGGACCATATGTTCAAGGAAAAATCGTTGGCAATCTTTTGTTTGCTAGTGGTCAAGTTCCCCTATCTCCTGAAACTGGGGAAATCGTTGGAGAAACGATTCAAGAACAGACAGAACAAGTCTTGAAAAACATCGGTGCTATTTTGGCAGAAGCAGGAACTGACTTTGACCATGTTGTCAAAACTACTTGCTTCTTGAGCGATATGAACGACTTTGTTCCTTTTAATGAGGTTTACCAAACGGCCTTTAAAGAGGAATTTCCAGCTCGTTCAGCCGTAGAGGTAGCTCGTCTTCCTCGTGATGTAAAAGTCGAAATCGAAGTCATCGCAGAGATTGGATAAGCTAGTTGAAGTTTGGTGTTGCCAAACTTCTTTTGATATAAGGAGAAAAAGATGACAAAGAAACAACTTCACTTGGTGATTGTGACAGGGATGAGTGGTGCAGGGAAAACTGTAGCCATTCAGTCTTTCGAGGATTTGGGATATTTCACTATTGATAATATGCCGCCAGCTCTCTTGCCTAAGTTTTTGCAGTTGGTGGAAACAAAGGAAGACGACCATAAGTTGGCCTTGGTAGTGGATATGCGTAGCCGTTCTTTCTTTTCCGAGATTCAAACTGTTTTGGATGAGTTGGAAAACAAGGAAGAACTGGACTTTAAAATTCTCTTTTTGGATGCAGCTGATAAGGAATTGGTCGCGCGTTACAAGGAAACTAGACGAAGTCACCCTCTAGCTGCAGATGGACGGATTTTGGATGGAATAAAACTGGAGCGTGAGCTCTTGGCGCCTTTGAAAAACATGAGCCAAAATGTGGTGGATACGACTGAACTGACTCCTCGTGAGCTGCGTAAAACCATTGCAGAGCAGTTTTCTGATCAAGAGAAAGCTCAGTCTTTCCGTATTGAAGTTATGTCTTTTGGCTTTAAATACGGAATCCCAATTGATGCGGATTTAGTTTTTGATGTCCGATTCTTGCCAAATCCATATTATCTTCCAGAACTGAGAAACCAAACGGGTGTGGATGAACCTGTTTATGATTATGTCATGAACCATCCTGAGTCAGAAGACTTCTATCAACATTTATTGGCCTTGATTGAGCCGATTTTGCCAAGTTACCAAAAGGAAGGTAAGTCCGTTTTGACCATTGCCATGGGTTGTACGGGTGGGCAACACCGTAGTGTGGCCTTTGCTAAACGCTTGGCGCAGGACTTATCCAAGAATTGGCCTGTTAATGAAGGGCATCGCGACAAAGACCGAAGAAAGGAAACGGTAAACCGTTCATGAGAAAACCAAAGATAACGGTGATTGGTGGAGGGACTGGGATCCCCGTCATTCTTAAAAGTCTGCGGGAAAAAGATGTGGAAATCGCAGCTATCGTAACGGTGGCGGATGATGGTGGTTCTTCAGGTGAACTCAGAAAAAATATGCAACAATTGACACCGCCAGGTGATCTTCGCAATGTCCTTGTGGCCATGTCGGATATGCCAAAATTTTATGAAAAGGTCTTTCAGTATCGCTTTTCTGAGGATGCCGGAGCCTTTGCTGGCCATCCATTGGGCAATCTCATTATTGCAGGTCTGTCAGAAATGCAGGGGTCGACCTATAATGCCATGCAGTTACTGAGCAAATTTTTCCATACAACTGGGAAGATTTATCCTTCCAGTGACCATCCTTTGACCCTTCATGCGGTCTTTCAGGATGGGACAGAAGTGGCTGGAGAGAGTCATATTGCAGACCATCCAGGCATGATTGACCATGTCTATGTGACCAATACCCTCAACGATGATACGCCTCTGGCCAGTCGTCGAGTAGTGCAGACCATTCTTGAAAGTGACATGATTGTCCTCGGACCTGGTTCCCTCTTTACCTCGATTTTGCCCAATATCGTGATTAAGGAAATCGGGCAGGCACTTTTGGAAACCAAGGCAGAAATCGCCTATGTCTGCAATATCATGACCCAACGTGGGGAGACGGAACACTTTACAGATAGTGACCACGTAGAGGTCTTGCATCGTCACCTTGGCCGACCTTTTATCGATACTGTCTTGGTGAATATTGAAAAAGTGCCTCAGGAATACATGAATTCCAACCGTTTTGATGAATACTTAGTGCAGGTGGAACATGATTTTGCTGGTCTTTGTAAGCAAGTTCCGCGCGTGATTTCCTCTAACTTCCTTCGTCTGGAAAATGGGGGTGCCTTTCACGATGGAGATTTGATCGTGGATGAGTTGATGCGGATTATACAGGTGAGAAAATGAGTTTCACAGTAGCAGTAAAAGAAGAAATCTTAGGTCAACACCATCTGAGCCGGCATGAATTATCTGCCATTATCAAAATGTCTGGCAGTATCGGTCTCTCGACTTCGGGCTTGACCTTGTCAGTTGTGACAGAAAATGCCAAACTGGCTCGTCACCTCTACGAGTCCTTTCTCCATTTCTACGAAATCAAATCGGAAATTCGCCACCACCAACGGAGCAATCTTCGCAAGAATCGAGTCTATACCGTTTTTACAGATGAAAAGGTGCAGGACTTGTTGAGTGATTTGCACTTGGCAGACTCTTTCTTTGGCCTGGAAACAGGTATTGATGAGGAGATTTTATCAGATGAGGAAGCTGGCCGTGCCTATCTTTGTGGAGCTTTCTTAGCAAATGGCAGCATTCGTGACCCTGAGTCAGGCAAGTACCAGTTGGAAATCAGTTCTGTTTATCTGGACCACGCACAAGGGATTGCCTCTCTTCTCCAGCAGTTTTTGCTGGATGCCAAGGTGCTTGAGCGCAAGAAGGGAGCTGTGACCTATCTCCAGCGTGCCGAAGATATTATGGACTTCTTGATTGTCATCGGAGCTATGCAGGCGCGTGATGATTTTGAGCGGGTTAAGATTTTGCGAGAAACCCGTAATGACCTCAATAGGGCCAATAATGCCGAAACAGCTAATATCGCTCGGACAGTTTCTGCCAGTATGAAGACCATCAACAATATCAGCAAAATCAAAGATATCATGGGCTTAGAAAATTTGCCAGTGGATTTGCAGGAGGTAGCGCAGTTGCGGATTCAGCACCCAGACTACTCTATCCAGCAGTTAGCAGATAGCCTCAGCACTCCTCTGACCAAAAGTGGGGTTAACCACAGACTTAGAAAGATAAACAAATTAGCCGATGAACTATAAAACCACGAATCCTATGTGACTCGTGGTTCTTTTTTATAAACTGGTTGAGTGTTTTGGTTGTACTTTTTGCTCTGGGTCAATGTAGTTAATGGCATTGTTGACAGCGGTTGGGGCTTCTCCAAGCCCTGTCGCAATCAGATCAATTTTTCCGTCATAGTAGCAGCAGTCACCGATAGCATAGATACCTGCTTGGCTGGATTCCTGTTTGCTGTTGACGATAATCTTGTGGCGGTTGAGGTCCAGACCCCAGTTTTTAAGGTTACCAACAGAAGATTTGAAACCATAGTTAACAAAGAGGTGGTCTAAGTCAATAGTTTCTTCTTCATCAGATTTGACTTTTGTGATTTCAAGTTTATCGAGCATTTTTCCATCTCCAAGGAGTTGGCTAGGGACGAATGGTGTCTTGATGGTCACGGATGATTCTTGCAAGGCTTGGACACTGTGCTCCAAGGCCCGGAAATTATCTCTGCGGTGAACAAGGGTAGTTGGTGCAATTTTTTCAAAAGCCAAAGCCCAATCCACAGCCGAGTCCCCCCCACCAAGAATCGTCACTTTCTTACCAGCGTATTGCTGGATGTTGGAAACGTGGTAGTGGATATTTTCATAGCCCTCAACGCCTTCTAGTTCCAGCGGACGTGGTTTAAAGGCACCTCCACCCATAGCGATGATAACTGTTTTAGTCAGGTGACTTCCTTTAGAAGTTGTGATGACAAATCCTTCTTCTTGTTTTTCAATCTCAAGAACCGTCTCGTTGAGATGAATAGGGGTATCAAAGCCGTTTAGTTGTTCAATCAAGCGGTTAGTCAACTCTTCTCCAGTCAGATTTGGGAAACCTGGGACGTCTAAAATTTCCTTTTCAGGATAGAGAATAGCAGGTTGTCCACCTAGTTGGGGAAGAGAGTCGATGATTTGGACCTTGGCTTGGCGTAGGTGGGCATAGAAGGCTGCAAAAAGCCCGACGGGACCACCACCTACAATGGTAATATCATAGAGTTGAGACATGGTTTCTCCTTTATTTTTTCTAGTAAGTTTATTTTATCATATTTTTATCGATTTATGAGAAAATGGTAAAATTCTTTGACATAGGCAATGCTTAGCTGGAAAAAAGATNAGAATTTTTATAACTTTTGAGAAGCTTTTTGAAAATCCAATTTAACGAAATCATTAAAATGAGATAGAAGCCAAGAGCTAGATAGAAAAATTGATTTTTTAGGATTAGTGTATTTCTAATGTTATCCAAATTGATATGAAATGAAATAGAAGTTTTAAAATTAAGATGAATACAATCGGTAATCGATACTAAATAAGTTAAAATAGTTTACGATTGAAATATGTTAGAATTTTGTACCCAGACAGTATTTGTTTTAGAACCTTGTTTACAGATTATTTTCTTGATAAAATAGAAGTTATGACGAGATATAAAGCAACTATTTCCTATGATGGTTACGCCTTTGCTGGCTTTCAGCGCCAGCCTCATGCGCGTAGCGTTCAGGAAGAAATTGAAAAAACCTTGACCAGGTTAAATAAAGGGCAAACCATTACTGTTCACGGTGCTGGTAGGACAGATAGTGGGGTTCATGCTCTGGGACAGGTTATTCATTTTGACCTACCTTATCAGATGGATGAGGAGAAGCTCCGTTTTGCTTTGGACACCCAGTCCCCTGAAGATATTGATGTGATTTCGATTGAGCTTGTGGCGGATGATTTTCATTGCCGTTATGCCAAGCACAGTAAGACCTATGAGTTTATCGTGGATAAGGGCCGTCCCAAGAATCCTATGCGCCGTCACTATGCCACTCACTTTCCCTATCCACTCGATGTGGAACGGATGCAGGAGGCTGTCAAAAAACTTGAGGGAACCCATGATTTTACAGGTTTTACAGCATCTGGGACCAGCGTAGAGGACAAGGTTCGTACTATTACAGAAGCTAGTCTTAGGGTTGATGAGACAGGCCAGTTTTTGACTTTTACCTTTTCAGGAAATGGTTTCTTGTATAAGCAGATTCGCAATATGGTGGGGACACTGCTCAAAATCGGCAACAACCGCATGCCAGTAGAGCAGATTGACCTCATCTTGGAGAAAAAGGACAGGCAGCTTGCAGGTCCCACTGCAGCACCAAATGGTTTATATTTAAAGGAGATTCGTTATGAAGAATAATCGTATTTTAGCACTTTCTGGAAATGATATTTTTAGTGGTGGTGGTTTATCTGCGGATTTGGCTACCTATACTTTGAACGGCTTGCATGGTTTTGTAGCAGTGACTTGTTTGACAGCTTTGACAGAAAAAGGATTTGAAGTCTTTCCAACTGACGATGCCATTTTTCAACATGAATTAGATAGCTTGCGTGATGTGGAATTTGCAGGGATTAAGATTGGTCTTCTCCCTAATGTCAGTGTGGCTGAGAAGGCATTGGACTTTATCAAGAAACGCCTAGGAGTGCCTGTGGTTCTGGATCCTGTCTTGGTCTGCAAGGAAACGCACGACGTAGCAGTTAGTGAACTCTGCCAAGAGTTGATACGCTTTTTCCCTCATGTCAGTGTGATTACGCCGAATCTTCCTGAAGCAGAATTATTGGCTGGTCAGGAAATTAAAACCTTGGAAGACATGAAAACTGCAGCTCAGAAATTGCATGACTTAGGAGCGCCAGCAGTCATTATCAAGGGAGGCAATCGACTTAGTCAGGACAAGGCTGTAGATGTCTTTTATGATGGACAAAACTTTACAGTCCTAGAAAATCCTGTTATCCAAGGGCAAAATGCTGGTGCAGGTTGTACCTTTGCCTCTAGCATTGCCAGTCACCTAGTCAAAGGTGATGAACTTTTACCAGCAGTAGAAAGCTCTAAGGCTTTCGTTTATCGTTCTATTGCACAAGCAGATCAGTATGGAGTAAGACAATATGAAGCAAACCAAAACAACTAAAATCGCCCTTGTATCTCTATTAACCGCCCTTTCTGTGGTTCTAGGCTATTTCTTAAAAATTCCAACACCGACAGGCATTCTAACTCTTTTAGATGCGGGTGTCTTCTTTACGGCCTTCTACTTTGGTAGTCGTGAAGGGGCTGTAGTCGGAGGACTAGCAGGTTTCTTGATTGACCTCTTATCAGGCTATCCTCAGTGGATGTTCTTTAGCTTGGTCAACCATGGCTTGCAGGGATTTTTCGCAGGATTTAAAGGAAAAACTCAGTGGTTAGGCCTTATCTTAGCAACGATTGCCATGGTAGGGGGTTACGCCTTGGGTTCTACATTGATGAATGGCTGGGCTGCAGCTCTACCAGAAATTTTACCAAATTTCATGCAAAATATGGTAGGGATGATTGTAGGATTTATTCTTAGTCAAAGTATCAAGAAGATTAAGTAAAGAGGCTGAGTCAAAAGTCTTTCAAATAAGAAAAACGCATAATATCAGGTGCTGAAAAGCCTTGATACTATGCGTTTTATTGTGGGAAGATTTTCGAAGAACATTAATCAAAATAAAGCAAGTCTTTGCTGGTGCTTGTAAAGAGGTCGAAGCCATCCTTGGTAACAACACCGCAGTCTTCAATACGGACACCAACTTTACCAGGGATATAGATACCTGGTTCAACAGAGAAGCACATGCCTTCTTCGATGACCATGTCGTTTCCTTCCATGATGGATGGGAATTCGTGGACATCCATACCAATACCATGACCAAGACGGTGGTTGAAGTACTCACCGTAACCAGCTTTTTCGATGACCTCACGTGCAGCGCGGTCTACTTCATGGGCAGTCACACCTGGTTTGATAAAGTCTAGAGCAGCTTGTTGGGCTTCAAGAGTCAAGTTGTAAATGTCTTTCTTGAATTGGTCTGGTTTACCAACAGCGACTGTACGAGTCATATCTGAAGCATATCCGTTGACCAGAACACCAAGGTCAAAGAGGAGAAGAGCATCATTTTCAACCTTATTAGCTGCTGGAATACCGTGTGGATTTGCAGCATTATCACCAGTCAAGACCATGGTGTCAAAGCTCATTTCATAGCCTTCACGTTTCATGGCAAAGTCAATTTGAGCGATGATATCTGTCTCAGTCTTATCAAGAGAAATATTATCAAAACCAACATTGACAGCCTTGTCCGCATAGAGACCTGCCACCATCATTTTTTGCACTTCATCAGCTGATTTGATGAGGCGCATGCGTTGGATGCGAGGAGTGAGGTTTTCAAACTCAGCAGTTTCAAAAACGGTTTTTAAACCATGATATTTTGTCAAGATGAGATTGTCAAACTCAACAGCGACACGTTTGAAGTCGTGCTGTGGAAGAGCATGTTTCATTTTTTGCCATGGATTTTCAGAATCCACATAGCCCACAACTGGGAAGGAAACAGTGCTGCTTGCACGCTCAACCTCAAGGGCTGGGACAAAGAGAAGAGGTTCCTGATCTGCTAGGACAAAAAGGAACATTTGGCGTTCATGGGGATCACTGTAAAAGCCAGTGAGGTAATTGATTGTGACGGGGTCAGATACGACAGCGACGTCTAGTTTTTCTGATTCAAGATATGTTACGATTTGTTGTAATTTAGACATATGCTACCTTCTTTCTACCCCTCTATTTTGGCAAAAAATGAGAGAAAATGCAAGGGAGAAGGGTAAAAGAACAGACAAAAAGAACTCCGACAAGATAACGGAGTTCTTTGATATCATTTTCCTTTGTTTAAGAAAAGTCAGCCTTGCTTTTGACATCACTGTATTCTTCAGCGATTTCTTGGCTGAGAATATCTTCATAGGCAGGGAGTTGGATATCCTGACCGTATTTCTTCTTGAGGGCAGTAGTGACTAGACGATAGGCTAGATTGGCATTGCGAGAGAGGATAGGTCCGTGGAAGTAGGAACCAAAGACATTCTTATAATGAACCCCTTCGCCGACCTTTTCTTCGTTGTTTCCATTTCCATAGACAACCTGTCCCAGTGGTTTTTGATCATCTGAGAGGAAGGTACGGCCCTGATGATTTTCAAAACCATAGTAGGTTTCATTGAAATCTTCATTGTGAATCTTGATGTCCCCGATAAAACGGTTATTGGTCTGGTTGAGCGTGTAGTGGCCCATGACCCCTAGCCCTTCGATGCGTCTACCTGAAGCCTCAACATAATATTTACCTAATAGTTGGAAACCACCACAGATAGCCAGAACCACACCGTCGTTTTGGATGTAGTTGTCAATGCTCTCTTTTTTAGCAGGTAGGTCGTCTGCAATAATACTTTGTTCAAAGTCTTGACCGCCACCGAAAAAGGCAATGTCGTAGTGATTTTCATCAAAGTTATCATGGAGAGAAACGATGTCAACGGTCACATGGGCTCCCAGCTTTTCAGCCACATACTTGAGCATGAGGATGTTTCCATTGTCCCCGTAGGTATTCATGAGGTTTCCATAGAGGTGGGCAATGTTGAGCTGATAGGGGTAATTGCCAGCTTTTGAGGAAAGTGAAGTATAAACCATTAGTTCATCTCCTTTCTAACAATCTGACGACTAGCCAGCAGTTCGCGGAATTCCAGCATAGCAGTATAAGTTGCTAGGATATAGGCATGCTTACAGTCCTGATTCTCAATGGTTTTAAGAACTTGTTCCAGACTACTTGTTTCAGTGATTTTATCAGCTGGATAGCCTGTTACTCGTAGACGACGAGCGATTTCAGAATGACGGACTCCACCAGCGTTGATTTCAGGAATGTCCATATCAGTGATTTGTTCAAAGTCCGCATCCCAAATCCAGCTAGTATCAATCCCATCAGCATAGTTGGCATTAAGAAGAACAGATAGACTAAATGGATAAGGTGCTAGTTTAATCATCTCGATAGCTTGGGTCGCACCGACTGGATTTTTAATCAAGACGAGCGTGCATTCCTTGTCACCGATATGGAAGGTTTCTTGGCGTCCAAAGACAGCACGGCTCTTGTCAAATCCCTGCTTGATGAGTTGTGAATCTGCACCAAGGAAACGGGCGATAGCAACTGCAGCAAGGGCGTTGTAGATATTGTAGAGACCACCGATTTGAATACCGTATTCTTGTCCGTCAATGACAAAGCGAGAGCGATTGTTGGTCAACTCAACCAATTCTGTCAGGCGATAGTCGAGATCAGGACGTTTACATCCACAGCCTTCACAGATATAGGCACCCAAGTTTGCATAGGTATTATGCTCATATTTGAGGATGCCTTGGCAGTCAGGACAGAGGATTCCTTCGGTATTATAGTGAGCCAGCTGGGCTGGACCTTTCTCCAAGTCAAAACCAAAATACTCTACAGGATTTGGAATAGCTGGCTTGTAAAAAAGTGGACTGTCTCCATTAAGGAGAACAGTGGCAGTAGGCACCTTACGAATAGCGTCCAAAATCATCTTGTAAGTTGTGTAAATCTCACCATAGCGGTCCATCTGGTCACGGAAGATATTAGTGATGACAAAAAGGCTTGGCTGGATATAGTCGCAGATACGAGATAGACTGGCTTCATCGATTTCTAGAACGGCAATATTTTTCCCAGTTTTTGAAGATTTGGCTGTTAAGAAGGTTGTCGCAATTCCTGTAATCATGTTGGCACCGCTTGGGTTGGTCAAAACTTGACCATAAACCTCTTTTAAAATGCCGACAGTGAGGGCAGTTGTCAAGGTTTTTCCGTTGGTTCCAGTGACCACGACAATCTCGTAGTTCTTAGCTAGGTTTTGTAAAATATCTTTATCAAATTGAAGGGCGACTTTTCCTGGGAGCGTACTTCCACGGCCAAGACGGCTTAAAACGAAGTGGGAAGAACGCCCAGCTAGGAGGCCCAAAGTAGTTTTTAAGTTCATGTTTCTATTATATCATAAAAGAGGGAAAAGACAGATTTGAGATTTCGTAGAAGTAAAAACAGCCCAAAGGGGGCTGTTCGATACGATTAAATCTCAACTTAAATCGCAAACAAGTCATTCAAGTTCTCAGCCAAGGTTGGGTGAGTGAAGATTTGTTTTGTGAAGTAAGTGTAAGGAATCTTGTTGTCCATAGCAACAGTGATGATGTTGATGATTTCTTGAGAACCTTCTGAGAAGATGCTTGCTCCAAGAATTTCTTTTGTTTCAGTATTAACCACAGCTTTGAAGGCTCCGCGAAGGTCTCCGTTTACGTGACCACGAGGCATTGCTGCAACAGGGATTTCTTTCACTGCGTATGGAAGTTTCAAATCAGTTGCTTGGCTTTCAGTCAAACCAACTTGTGAAAGGGCAGGTGTGATGAACATGGTGTTTGGTACATTGAGACGGTCTTCAAGTGTGTAGCTGCCATCTCCAGCAAGGTAGCTGTATACAACACGGAAGTCATCAAGTGAAATGTAAGTAAATTGAAGGCCGCCGTTGACATCTCCAACTGCAAAGACACCAGGAACGTTTGTTTGACAATGTTTGTCTACTTTAATAGCACCACGTTCAGTTAGTTCAATATCTGTATTTTCAAGTTGAAGTGGTTCTACATTTGGTTTGCGTCCAGTTGCGTAGAGAAGGGCATCGAAACGGTAAGTTTCATTTTCAGTTACGACAAGGACTTGATCACCGTCGTTTTTGATTTCAGTAGTACGGATATTTTGAAGCAATTCAATACCGTCTTCTTCCATGTATTGTTTAGCAAGAGCTGCGATGGAAGGTTCTGCACGAGGAAGGAAAGTATCCAAGGCATCTAGGACTGTGACCTTGCTTCCAAGTTTGTTGTAAAGGCCGGCAAATTCAAGACCGATATTTCCACCACCAAGGACACCAAGTTTTTCAGGTAATTTGTCCAAGTTTTGGATACCTGTTGAGTCAAAGACATTTTTGCTTGTAGCAAGTCCAGGGATTGGCAAGACGTTTGAAACGGCACCAGTGTTGATGACGATTGTTTCAGCAGTCAGTTCTTTCTTTTCATCACCAGCTTGGATTTCGATGACTTTATTTGAAAGGAAGTGAGCTTCCGCATCAAAGATGTCCACGCCTGTACCAGCAACAGTAGCATAGTTTTTACCGTTGAGGCGACCAGTGATAGTGTTTTTGGTAGCAATCACTTCTTCAAAAGGCAAGTCTTTCTCAGCAGCAACCAGCAAAGTCTTAGTTGGGATACAACCAATGTTGATACAAGTTCCACCGTACATAGCTTTGCTACGTTCAACGAGGGCAACTTTTTTGCCAGCTGAAGCCAATTTACCAGCTAGTGTTTTACCAGCTTTACCAAATCCGATAACGATTAAATCATAAGTTAACATTTAGAGTTCCTCCTATTCGAATTTCATTCTAGCACAAGAAAAAAACTTTTGCACAATTCTGCTACGCTTTAAAAAAGTTTATGAAATAGTGGAAATTTCATCCTCATTTTCTCAGAAAAATCGTTTACATGACATTATAGACGGATTTAACTATCTTTTGCTTCTCTCTTGTGTTATACTAGATAGGTTGCAAAGAAAACAGTACTTTTCTTTTGTGGAAAAGAAGCAACACGATTTTATATCCAGTATATGAAAATACGTCATAAAAAGAAAAGTATAAACTAAGCCCTATAGGGTGGCTTCGCACCACCTTTAGAAAGAAGAAGAACGTGAAATTTAATGAATTAAACTTGTCTGCTGATTTGCTAGCAGAGATTGAAAAAGCTGGTTTTGTAGAAGCCAGTCCTATCCAAGAACAAACCATTCCATTGGCTCTTGAAGGCAAGGACGTTATCGGTCAAGCTCAGACTGGTACAGGAAAAACTGCAGCCTTTGGCTTGCCTACCCTTGAAAAAATCCGTACAGAAGAAGCGACCATCCAAGCTTTGGTTATCGCTCCAACACGTGAACTTGCTGTCCAAAGTCAAGAGGAACTCTTCCGCTTTGGTCGTAGTAAGGGAGTCAAAGTACGCTCAGTATATGGCGGATCAAGCATTGAAAAACAAATTAAGGCTCTTAAATCTGGTGCCCATATCGTGGTGGGAACTCCAGGTCGCCTCTTGGACTTGATTAAACGCAAGGCCTTGAAATTACAAGATATTGAAACTCTTATCCTTGACGAAGCGGATGAAATGCTTAACATGGGCTTCCTTGAAGACATTGAAGCTATCATTTCTCGTGTCCCTGAAAGCCGTCAAACCTTACTTTTCTCAGCAACTATGCCAGATGCCATCAAACGTATCGGTGTTCAGTTTATGAAAGAACCTGAGCATGTGAAGATTGCTGCTAAGGAATTGACAACAGAATTGGTTGACCAATACTATATCCGTGTTAAAGAACAAGAAAAATTTGATACCATGACCCGTCTTATGGATGTGGAACAGCCTGAGCTTGCTATCGTATTTGGTCGTACAAAACGCCGTGTAGATGAATTGACTCGTGGTTTGAAAATCCGTGGCTTCCGTGCAGAAGGAATTCATGGAGACCTAGACCAAAACAAACGTCTTCGTGTCCTTCGTGACTTTAAAAATGGCAATCTTGATGTTTTGGTTGCGACAGACGTTGCAGCGCGTGGCTTGGATATTTCAGGTGTGACCCATGTCTATAACTACGATATTCCACAAGATCCTGAAAGTTATGTTCACCGTATCGGTCGTACAGGTCGTGCTGGTAAGTCAGGTCAGTCTATTACTTTTGTATCACCAAATGAAATGGGTTACCTCCAAATCATTGAGAATTTGACCAAGAAACGCATGAAAGGTCTCAAACCTGCAAGTGCAGAAGAAGCTTTCCAAGCAAAAAAACACGTAGCTCTCAAGAAAATCGAACGTGATTTTGCAGATGAGACTATCCGTGCCAACTTTGAGAAATTTGGTAAGGATGCTCGTAAGCTAGCTGCCGAATTTACTCCAGAAGAATTGGCAATGTATATCTTGAGTCTGACTGTTCAAGATCCAGATAGTCTTCCTGAAGTGGAGATTGCACGTGAAAAACCACTGCCATTTAAACCATCAGGTAATGGCTTTGGTAGCAAAGCTAAGGGAGGTCGTGGAAGCCGTCGTGGGGATGACCGTCGAGACCGTGATCGCCGTGGCAATGGTCGTCGTGATAATTTCAAAAAAGGAAGTCGTGGCAACGATCGTTTTGATAAGGAAAAACGTTATCGTAAGGATAATAAAAAACCACGCAATACTTCAAGTGAAAAGCAAACAGGCTTTGTTATTCGTAACAAGGGCGATAAATAAGAAAAAGCGGTTCAAAATGAATCGCTTTTTTATATAAGGAGACCGAATGGAAAAAGAAAGATAAATAAAATAGATATATTATCTTCTTGTAATATTATAATACACAAAAATAGGGAGCTTGTCAATAGAAAATAAGCAATTTAATTAAAAATATTCTTGTTTTTTCAAATTGCAATTAAATAAGCAATTTTCAGATAATAATTGAAAATTCAAGCTGTTTATGTTATAATGATAGCGATTAAATTCGAGGTGAAAAATGGCACATTTATTAGAAAAAACTAGAAAAATTACTTCTATCCTGAAGCGCTCAGAGGAGCAGTTGCAGGAAGAACTTCCATACAATGCGATTACCCGTCAATTGGCCGATATTATTGACTGTAACGCCTGTATCGTCAATAGCAAGGGACGTCTCCTTGGCTATTTTATGCGTTACAAAACCAATACAGATCGTGTAGAGCAATTCTTCCAAACTAAGATTTTCCCTGATGACTATATTCAAGGTGCGAACATGATTTACGATACAGAAGCCAATCTGACAGTTGATCATGATTTAAGTATTTTTCCTGTGGAAAGTCGTGCCGACTTTCCAGACGGTTTGACGACTATTGCACCGATTCATGTATCAGGGATTCGCCTTGGTTCTTTGATTATTTGGCGTAATGATAAGAAATTCGAAGATGAGGATTTGATCCTTGTTGAGATTGCCAGTACCGTTGTTGGGATTCAACTCCTCAACTTCCAGCGTGAAGAAGATGAGAAAAATATCCGCCGCCGTACTGCTGTTACCATGGCGGTTAATACCCTTTCTTACTCAGAACTCCGTGCTGTTTCAGCAATTTTAGGGGAATTAAATGGAAATGAAGGGCAGTTGACTGCGTCAGTGATTGCAGATCGTATTGGAATCACTCGCTCTGTGATTGTCAATGCCCTTCGTAAACTTGAGTCTGCAGGGATTATTGAAAGTCGCTCACTTGGAATGAAGGGAACCTATCTTAAGGTCTTGATTTCAGATATTTTTGAAGAAGTGAAGAAAAGAGATTACTAATGGCAAAGGCTTTAATTTCGATTGATTATACAGAAGATTTTGTTGCTGATAGTGGAAAATTGACAGCAGGCGCTCCAGCTCAGGCGATTTCAGATGCCATCAGCAAGGTAACTCGATTAGCTTTTGAACGCGGAGATTACATCTTCTTTACTATTGATGCTCATGAAGAAAACGATTGTTTCCATCCAGAAAGCAAGCTGTTTCCTCCTCACAATTTGATTGGGACTAGTGGACGGAATTTATACGGAGATTTGGGGGAGTTTTATCAAGAGCATGGTTCAGACAGTCGTGTCTTTTGGATGGATAAACGCCATTACTCTGCTTTTTCAGGGACTGACCTGGATATCCGTTTGAGAGAGCGTCGAATTTCTACCGTTATCTTAACGGGTGTCTTGACGGATATCTGTGTCCTGCATACAGCTATAGATGCCTATAATCTAGGATATGACATCGAGATTGTTAAACCGGCTGTTGCATCTATCTGGCCTGAAAATCATCAATTTGCCCTAGGTCATTTCAAAAATACACTTGGAGCTAAGTTAGTAGATGAAAATCTAAATGAAATTTCAGAGTAATTTGGTTGATGAAATGAAAAAAATTGAAAAAAAGTGTTGACAAGCATCCTAAAAGTTGATATACTAGTAAAGTAATCGACGCGGGGATGGCGGAATTGGCAGACGCGCAGGACTAAGGATCCTGTGACCGCTTTAGGTCGTGAGGGTTCAAGTCCCTCTCTCCGCATGGGATAAGAGTTAGCTTAGGCTAGCTCTTTTTTATCTAATTCAAGTAGAGCAAAAAATTTTTGCTCTTTTTTTGTATTTCATAAACATTTCATATTTAGATTTTATAATAGTCTTACAAATATGGAGGTGACAAATGAATCCAATCCAAATAGCTTGGGCTTATGTCAGCAGAAAACGACTGAGAAGTTTTATTTTATTTCTGATTTTATTGGTCCTGTTGGCCGGAATCTCAGCCTGTTTGACTCTGATGAAGTCCAACAAAACAGTTGAAACCAATCTTTACAAATCACTCAACACATCTTTTTCTATTAAGAAGATAGAGAACGGTCAGACTTTCAAGCTGTCAGACCTAGCATCTGTAAGCAAGATTAAGGGACTGGAAAATGTTTCTCCTGAACTCGAGACGGTCGCAAAACTAAAAGACAAGGAAGCAGTGAGTGGCGAGCAGAGCGTTGAACGTGATGATTTGTCAGCTGCGGACAAGAACTTGGTTAGCTTAACGGCTCTTGAGGATTCATCCAAGGATGTGACCTTCACCAGCTCGGCTTTCAACTTAAAAGAAGGGCGACATCTTCAAAAAGGGGATTCAAAGAAAATCATCATCCACGAAGAGTTGGCTAAGAAGAACGGTCTTTCGCTTCATGACAAGTTTCGCTTGGATGCTGGACAGTCAGAAGCTGGGAAAGGACAAACTGTCGAGTTTGAAATCGTCGGAATCTTCTCTGGTAAAAAACAAGAGAAATTTACGGGCTTGTCTTCTGACTTCAGTGAAAACCAAGTCTTTACAGACTATGAAAGTAGCCAAAGCCTTTTGGGAAATGGTGAATCTCTAGTCAGTGCAGCGCGCTTTTATGTAGAAAATCCTAAGGAAATGGACGGACTCATGAAGCAGGTAGAAAACTTGTCTTTGGAAAATCAAGGCTATCAAGTCGAAAAGGAAAACAAGGCTTTTGAACAAATCAAAGACTCAGTTGCAACCTTCCAAACCTTTCTGACCATTTTCCTTTATGGGATTATGATAGCTGGAGCTGGAGCCTTAATTTTGGTCTTGTCTCTCTGGTTGAGAGAAAGGGTCTACGAAGTGGGGATTTTACTGGCACTTGGAAAAGGCAAGAGCTCGATCTTCCTACAATTCTGTTTAGAGGTAGTTTTGGTATCTCTCGGAGCTTTGCTTCCAGCATTTGTCGCAGGAAACGCAATCACATCTTACCTACTCCAAATCCTACTCGCAAGTGGAGATCAGGCAAGCTTACAAGATACACTAGCCAAAGCAAGCAGTCTATCAACCAGCATCCTATCTTTTGCAGAATCCTATGTTTTTCTAGTTCTGCTTAGTTGCTTATCTGTAGCCCTTTGTTTCCTATTCTTATTTAGAAAATCGCCTAAAGAAATTTTATCATCTATTAGTTAAGAAGGAGAAATCATGACTTTATTACAATTACAAGATGTTACCTACCGTTATAAGAATACTGCTGAGGCAGTTTTATATCAGATCAATTATAATTTTGAACCCGGGAAATTTTACAGTATTATTGGTGAGTCAGGAGCAGGAAAATCCACACTCTTGTCCCTACTTGCTGGTCTAGATAGTCCTGTTGAAGGTTCTATCCTTTTTCAAGGAGAGGACATTCGTAAGAAGGGCTATTCTTACCATCGCATGCACCATATTTCCCTGGTCTTTCAAAATTATAACTTGATAGATTATCTTTCTCCACTGGAAAATATCCGCTTGGTCAACAAAAAGGCAAGCAAGGATACACTTCTTGAGCTTGGTTTGGATGAAAGTCAGATCAAGCGGAATGTTCTCCAGTTATCAGGTGGTCAACAACAACGTGTTGCCATTGCTCGTAGTTTGGTATCAGAAGCTCCAGTTATTCTAGCGGATGAGCCAACAGGAAATCTAGACCCTAAAACTGCTGGAGATATTATCGAACTGCTCAAATCGCTTGCCCAGAAAACAGGTAAATGTGTCATCGTCGTAACTCACAGCAAAGAAGTGGCACAAGCGTCAGATATTACACTTGAGTTGAAAGATAAGAAACTAACTGAAACTCGCAATACTACGAAATAATATGAGCTTTTTCTGTTATACTCTTCGAAAATCAAATTCAAACCACGTCAGCGTCGCCTTACCGTACTCAAGTACAGCTTACGGCTAGCTTCCTAGTTTGCTTTTTGATTTTCATTGAGTATCAGAACTATAAAATAGAACAACATCTAGAAAGGGAACCTATGTTACACAATGCATTTGCCTATGTTACAAGGAAGTTTTTCAAATCGATTGTCATCTTCCTGATTATTCTCCTCATGGCGAGCTTGAGTTTGGTCGGCTTGTCGATCAAGGGAGCTACTGCCAAGGCTTCTCAGGAGACCTTTAAAAATATCACCAACAGCTTCTCCATGCAAATCAATCGTCGCGTCAATCAAGGAACGCCACGTGGTGCTGGGAATATTAAGGGTGAAGATATCAAAAAAATCACCGAAAACAAGGCCATTGAGTCTTATGTGAAACGCATCAACGCTATCGGAGATTTGACTGGATATGAACTTATCGAAACGCCAGAAACCAAGAAAAACCTGACACCTGACCGTGCTAAACATTTTGGAAGCAGCTTGATGATTACAGGTGTCAATGACTCCTCTAAAGAAGACAAGTTTGTCTCTGGTTCTTATAAGCTGGTCGAAGGTGAGCACCTAACAAACGACGACAAGGACAAAATCCTCCTGCACAAGGACTTGGCAGCCAAACACGGCTGGAAAGTAGGGGACAAGGTCAAACTAGACTCTAATATCTACGATGCAGACAATGAAAAAGGAGCCAAGGAAACAGTCGAAGTGACAATCAAGGGACTCTTTGATGGTCATAATAAGTCAGCAGTAACCTACTCACAAGAACTCTATGAAAATACAGCTATCACAGACATTCACACTGCTGCAAAGCTTTATGGATACACAGAAGACACAGCTATTTATGGGGACGCAACCTTCTTTGTAACAGCGGACAAGAACTTGGATGATGTTATGAAAGAGTTGAATGGCATTAGTGGTATCAACTGGAAGAGCTATACTTTAGTTAAGAGCTCCTCTAACTACCCAGCTCTTGAGCAATCCATCTCTGGTATGTACAAGATGGCCAACCTCCTCTTCTGGGGCAGCTTGAGCTTCTCGGTCCTTCTCCTTGCCCTCTTGCTCAGCCTTTGGATCAATGCCCGTCGCAAGGAAGTGGGTATTCTCCTCTCTATTGGTCTCAAGCAGGCAAGTATCTTGGGTCAATTCATCACTGAATCCATCTTGATTGCCATCCCTGCTCTTGTTTCCGCTTACTTCTTAGCTACTTACACAGCGCGTGCAATCGGAAATACTGTTCTTGCCAATGTCACTTCAGGTGTTGCCAAGCAAGCTAGCAAGGCTGCTCAAGCCTCTAACCTTGGTGGTGGTGCAGAGGTAGATGGCTTTAGCAAGACCTTGTCGAGCCTAGATATTTCTATTCAGACATCAGATTTTATCATCGTCTTTGTCCTTGCCTTGGTTCTAGTGGTTCTCGTTATGGCGCTTGCTTCAAGCAATCTCCTTAGAAAACAACCAAAAGAGCTCTTGCTGGATGGTGAATAACAAACTTGCTACCTATTCTCCCCTAAATGGGGTATAATATAGGTAGCATTTTTATCTATTTCATCTTGATTAGGCTTCTTCCTATCAGGAAGAAATAGAAATGAATTAAAGAAATTTAAAGGAATGTGAAACGTTTTTTCTATGAAAATTTTAATTGTAGAAGATGAAGAGATGATCCGTGAGGGAGTCAGTGACTATTTGACGGATTGTGGTTATGAAATCATTGAGGCGGCAGACGGGGAGGAAGCCTTAGAAAAATTTTCCAGCTATGAGGTGGCTCTAGTTTTACTGGATATCCAGATGCCTAAGCTCAATGGCCTAGAAGTCTTAGCTGAGATTCGTAAAACAAGTCAGGTCCCTGTCTTGATGTTGACAGCTTTTCAGGATGAGGAATATAAGATGAGTGCTTTTGCCTCTCTGGCAGATGGCTATCTGGAAAAACCTTTCTCCCTCTCCCTCTTAAAAGTGAGGGTGGATGCGATTTTCAAGCGCTACTACGATACAGGACGCGTCTTTTCTTACAAGGATACCAAGGTGGACTTTGAAAGCTACAGTGCAAGCCTAGCAGGTGAGGAAGTGGCTATCAATGCCAAAGAGTTGGAAATTCTGGACTATCTGGTAAAAAATGAAGGACGAGCCTTGACCCGTTCTCAGATAATCGATGCTGTCTGGAAGGTGACAGATGAGGTTCCTTTTGACCGTGTCATTGATGTCTATATCAAGGAATTGCGGAAAAAGCTGGACTTGGACTGCATCCTCACTGTGCGCAATGTTGGTTATAAATTGGAGCGAAAATGAAACGAACAGGTTTATTTACAAAGATATTCATCTACACCTTCTCGATTTTTAGTGTTCTAGTTATTTGCCTTCATTTAGCCATTTATTTTCTTTTTCCTTCGACTTATCTGAGTCATCGGCAGGAAAGCATTGGCCAGAAAGCGACAGCCATTGCCCAGTCCCTAGAAGGTAAGGATAGGCAGAGTATTGAGCAAGTGTTAGACCTATATTCCCAGACTAGTGATATCAAGGGGGCTGTCAAGGGCGAGATGACCGAGGACAAGTTAGAAGTCAAGGACAGTTTTCCTCTGGATACAGACCGCCAGACAACCTCTCTCTTTATCGAGGAGCGCGAGGTGAAAACGCAAGATGGTAGTACCATGACTCTGCAATTTTTAGCTTCCGTGGATTTGCAAAAGGAAGCAGAGCAAATCAGTCTCCAATTTCTCCCCTACACCTTGCTGACATCCTTTCTAATTTCTCTCTTGGTGGCCTATATTTATGCACGGACTATTGCTGCACCGATTTTGGAAATCAAGCGAGTAACCCGTCGGATGATGGAGCTAGATGCCCAAGTGCGTTTGCGCGTGGATTCTAAGGACGAAATTGGTGATCTCAAAGAACAAATCAATAGCCTCTACCAGCATCTTTTGACTGTCATTGCGGACTTGCATGACAAGAATGAAGCTATTCTCCAGCTGGAGAAGATGAAGGTCGAATTTTTGCGAGGGGCTTCTCATGAATTGAAAACGCCTCTGGCTAGTTTGAAAATCCTGATCGAAAACATGAAAGAAAATGTCGGTCGCTATAAGGACAGAGACCACTATCTGGGAGTTGCTTTGGGGATTGTGGATGAGCTCAATCACCACGTTCTCCAGATACTTTCTCTCTCGTCTGTGCAGGAATTGCGAGATGATAGGGAACAAATTGACCTACACCAGATAACGCAAAGTCTGGTTAAGGATTATGCTTTACTAGCCAAGGATAGAGAGCTCCAGATAGACAATAGTTTGACTCATCAGCAGGCTTATCTAAACCCATCAGTTATGAAGTTGATCCTATCTAATCTCATCAGCAATGCCATCAAGCACTCTGCTCCAGGTGGCTTAGTTCGCATTGGAGAAAGAGAAGGGGAATTTTTTATAGAAAATAGCTGTAGCTCAGAGGAACAAGAAAAACTAGCCCAGTCTTTTTCTGACAATGCTAGTCGCAAGGCCAAGGGGTCTGGGATGGGGCTCTTTGTGGTTAAGAGCCTATTAGAACATGAAAAATTACCTTATCGTTTTGAGATGAAAGAGAATCGTTTGACCTTCTTCATAGCTTTTCCAAAAGCCGCCCAAGACTAGGAATAGAAAGGGTTTACATAGAGGGAGATAGAAGAAATTCAATCGAAACTACGGGAAAAACTAGATTTTTTTGTCAAAAAGTGATAAAATGAACAATGTAAATGGGATGTCCCATAAAAATATACAGGAGGCCTGATAAAATGGCAATCGTTTCAGCAGAAAAATTTGTCCAAGCAGCTCGTGACAACGGTTATGCAGTTGGTGGATTTAACACAAACAACCTTGAGTGGACTCAAGCTATCTTGCGCGCAGCAGAAGCTAAAAAAGCTCCAGTTTTGATCCAAACTTCAATGGGTGCTGCTAAATACATGGGTGGTTACAAAGTTGCTCGCAACTTGATCGCTAACCTTGTTGAATCAATGGGTATCACTGTACCAGTAGCTATCCACCTTGACCACGGTCACTACGAAGATGCACTTGAGTGTATCGAAGTTGGTTACACTTCAATCATGTTTGATGGTTCACACCTTCCAGTTGAAGAAAACCTTAAATTGGCTAAAGACGTTGTTGAAAAAGCACACGCTAAAGGTATCTCAGTAGAAGCTGAAGTTGGTACTATCGGTGGTGAAGAAGACGGAATCATCGGTAAAGGTGAATTGGCTCCAATCGAAGACGCTAAAGCAATGGTTGAAACTGGTATCGACTTCTTGGCAGCTGGTATCGGTAACATCCACGGTCCTTACCCAGCAAACTGGGAAGGTCTTGACCTTGACCACTTGCAAAAATTGACTGAAGCTCTTCCAGGATTCCCAATCGTATTGCACGGTGGTTCAGGTATTCCTGATGAGCAAATCCAAGCAGCTATCAAACTTGGTGTTGCGAAAGTTAACGTTAACACTGAATGCCAAATCGCATTCGCTAACGCAACTCGTAAATTTGCTCGTGACTACGAAGCAAACGAAGCAGAATACGACAAGAAAAAACTCTTCGACCCACGTAAATTCTTGGCTGATGGTGTAAAAGCTATCCAAGCATCAGTTGAAGAACGTATCGACGTATTCGGTTCAGAAGGTAAAGCTTAATCTAGCTGAATAATACAGATGAAACCTGCCCATGAGGGTGGGTTTTTTGGTGTGAATATATTGTAGATGAACCAATATTAAGTTGCTAAAAGGTTCTATTTTTTGTACAATAATGCTATGAAAAAACTAAAACAATGTAGTCTTGCCTTTCTTAGTTTCATTCTTTTGTTTCTAGCGGCTACATTCATCTTTCACCGTATCAGTTTGGAAAAAGAACAAGCCTCACTGACACCTATGGGACAACAAGTTCTCGTCGATGGACATCAAATAAATGTTTACGTTGAAGGGAATGGTCCTGAGACTATAGTAGTTCTCTCAGGTGCTGGTATTGCTTCTCCTATATTGGACTTTAAAGAAGTATCGGAATCCTTATCGAAACGGTATAAGGTAGTCATCGTGGAGCGAGCAGGATATGGTTATAGTGATGATAGCAATCATTCAAGAGATGTGATGGAGGTTTTGTCTGAGACGCGTCAAGCTCTTTCACAAGCAAATGTCAAAGGTCCTTTTATCATTTTGTCTCATTCCATGGCTAGTCTTGAGAGTTTAGCTTGGCAGGAAAAATATCCTGATGAAGTGAAAATCTTGATTGGGTTAGATTGGGCACTGCCAGCTAGTTATGAGAATTTAAAGGACAATCAGGCCTTGCTTACTATAGTCTATTGGAGCAGCAAGATTGGCTTATTACGCTACTTCCCTGAGTCCTTTTATATAAAAAATCCAACCCTGATCGAAAGTGAACGAAAACAATATAAACTTCTAGCTTATAAGCAGTTGATGTCACAAGCCATGCTTCATGAATCCCAAACGGTAAAGGAAAATGCCAAGAAAGTTCCCTCAAACATTAATCCGAAAATTCCGGCCTTACTAATGGTTTCTAATGGTGATGGTACTAGCTTTAGCCAATTTGAGTGGCAACGTTATGCAGAGAGATTTGCAAGTGACCAGTCTAATGTTCAAGTCGTCTATATGGATGCGCCTCATGACCTCTATCATTATAAAAGCCATGAAATAGTTTCTCAGATTGAAGATTTTTTAAAGAGTAATTGATGGTTTAGAGATCATTTTAATTTTAGACTGATGACAATAATTGAAAGGTAATGACTTATGAATAATTCTTATATTTTACTTAGACATGCTCATTCAAAATTTTCAAGTGATGATTTTAATAGAACTTTGTCAGAAAAAGGATTTTCATCTCTTGATCAGTTAGAGTTTTTGAATTCTTTTAATATTGATCATTATTTTTCTAGTCCTTATAAACGAGCATTTGAAACGATTAATAGCTCGCCAATTCAATTTGATAAAATAGTTCTTGATAATCGGTTACGAGAGAGAAAATTATCTTCAACCTTTATAAAAGATTCTGAGTTTGAAGACAGTATTAAATATTTATGGCAAAATCCCAGTGAATCTCTTTCAGAAGGGGAATCAAATCAAGATGCACTAGCTAGAGTACTAAATTTTTTAATGGAATTGGAAGAGAGATACTCAGAAAAAACGATTTTACTTAGTTCACACGGGAATTTGATAGGAATACTACTACATCACTTTGATTCCAGTTTTGATTATGAAAAATGGGAGCAGATGACCTTTCCAGATTGTTTTCTAATTGATAGAAATGGGATTGTAAAAAGAATTATGAAAGATTAGTTCTTTGATTAAATAGTGATTCATATTGATCAAAATAGTTTGCTTTTTATAATTCGTAACCTGCCCATTGGGCAGGTTTTTTGGTGTTTTAAGGAGACTATTAAGCCAGAATTTTTGAATAAAAGTATTATTTTAATAGAGAAATTTTCTTTTTCATAAACTTTAGGCAAACGCTTGCATTCTGATTTTTATTGGGCTATAATAGGTTGGTATAAAGCTTTCTGTAGTAATAACATGTAGAAGGTGTAGAAAGTAAGGATTTAGAATATTTGTAGTCAAAAATACAATGTTGCTATTCCTTACATAGGGAGATCAATATGGCAATGATAGAAGTGGAACATCTTCAGAAAAATTTTGTGAAGACAGTTAAGGAACCAGGGTTGAAGGGGGCTTTGCGTTCCTTTATTCATCCTGAAAAGCAGACCTTTGAAGCGGTTAAGGATTTGACCTTTGAGGTACCAAAGGGGCAGATTTTAGGCTTTATCGGAGCAAATGGTGCTGGGAAGTCGACAACCATCAAAATGCTGACAGGAATTTTAAAACCGACATCTGGTTTTTGTCGGATTAACGGCAAGATTCCGCAGGATAATCGTCAAGATTATGTCAAGGATATTGGGGTGGTCTTTGGACAACGTACTCAGCTATGGTGGGATTTGGCTCTGCAAGAGACCTACACGGTTTTAAAGGAGATTTACGATGTGCCAGATTCGCTCTTTCATAAGCGCATGGATTTTTTGAATGAAGTCTTGGATTTGAAGGACTTTATCAAGGATCCCGTACGAACTCTTTCACTGGGACAACGGATGCGGGCGGACATTGCAGCTTCCTTGCTCCACAATCCCAAGGTTCTCTTTTTAGATGAGCCGACCATTGGTTTGGACGTTTCGGTCAAGGATAATATTCGTCGGGCTATTACTCAGATCAATCAGGAGGAAGAGACGACCATTCTCTTGACCACCCATGACTTAAGTGATATTGAGCAACTATGTGATCGGATTTTTATGATTGATAAGGGGCAAGAGATTTTTGATGGAACGGTTAGCCAGCTTAAGGATACATTTGGCAAGATGAAGACGCTCTCCTTTGAACTGCTACCAGATCAAAGTCATCTCGTCTCTCACTATGAAGGTCTGCCTGATATGATTATTGATAGACAGGGGAATAGCCTCAACATTGAATTCGATAGTTCTCGCTACCAGTCAGCTGACATTATCAAGCAAACCCTGTCTGATTTTGAAATTCGCGATTTGAAGATGGTGGATACGGATATCGAGGACATTATCCGTCGCTTCTACCGAAAGGAGCTCTAAGATGGTCAAATTGTGGAGACGTTATAAACCCTTTATCAATGCAGGTGTTCAGGAATTGATCACCTATCGAGTAAACTTTATTCTCTATAGGATAGGCGATGTCATGGGGGCTTTTGTTGCTTTTTATCTTTGGAAGGCTGTCTTTGATTCCTCTCAGGAGTCTTTAATTCAGGGCTTCAGTATGGCAGATATCACCCTCTACATCATCATGAGTTTTGTGACCAATCTTCTGACTAGGTCAGATTCGTCCTTTATGATTGGGGAGGAGGTCAAGGATGGTTCCATTATCATGCGCTTGTTGCGACCAGTGCATTTTGCGGCCTCCTATCTTTTCACTGAGCTTGGTTCCAAGTGGTTGATTTTTATCAGCGTTGGCCTTCCATTTTTAAGTGTCATTGTTTTGATGAAAATCTTATCTGGTCAAGGGATGGTAGAAGTGCTGGGATTAACTGTCCTTTATCTTTTTAGCTTAATGCTTGCCTATCTGATTAACTTTTTCTTTAATATCTGCTTTGGATTTTCTGCCTTTGTGTTTAAAAATCTTTGGGGTTCCAACCTACTTAAGACTTCTATAGTGGCTTTTATGTCTGGAAGTTTGATTCCCTTGGCTTTCTTTCCAAAGCTTGTTTCAGATATTCTGTCCTTCTTGCCTTTTTCATCCTTGATTTACACTCCGGTCATGATTATCGTTGGGAAATACGATGCCAGTCAGATGCTTCAGGCGCTCGCTTTACAGTTTTTCTGGCTCTTAGTGATGGTGGGGCTGTCTCAGTTGATTTGGAAACGAGTCCAGTCATTCATTACCATTCAGGGAGGTTAGTATGAAAAAATATCAACGCATGCATCTGATTTTTATCAGACAATACATCAAACAAATCATGGAATACAAGGTGGATTTTGTGGTTGGTGTCATGGGAGTTTTTCTAACTCAAGGCTTAAATCTCTTATTTCTCAATGTCATTTTTCAACACATCCCATCCCTAGAAGGTTGGACTTTTCAAGAAATTGCTTTTATCTATGGATTTTCCTTGATTCCCAAGGGATTGGATCATCTCTTTTTTGATAATCTCTGGGCGTTGGGACAACGCTTGGTGAGAAAGGGAGAGTTTGACAAGTATTTGACTCGTCCTATCAATCCTCTCTTTCACATCTTAGTTGAGACCTTTCAGATTGATGCTTTTGGCGAACTCTTAGTCGGTGGTATTCTGCTAGGAACAACAGTAACTAGCATTGCTTGGACTCTTCCAAAATTCCTGCTTTTCCTAGTTTGTATTCCTTTTGCGACCTTGATTTATACTTCCTTGAAAATCGCGACAGCCAGCATCGCTTTTTGGACCAAGCAGTCAGGAGCAATGATTTACATTTTCTATATGTTTAATGATTTTGCCAAGTATCCCATTTCAATTTATAATTCATTTCTTCGTTGGTTAATCAGTTTTATTGTACCTTTTGCCTTTACGGCCTACTATCCTGCCAGCTATTTCTTGCAGGACAAGGATGTAATCTTTAACGTCGGAGGTTTGATTTTGATTTCTCTGGTTTTCTTTGCTATTTCCTTGAAACTTTGGGACAGGGGCTTGGATTCCTATGAAAGTGCAGGTTCTTAAGATGAAGAAACTCAAAGCCTTGTCTCAGGACAGGCTTTTTCTAATAGAGATGAAAATTCCTTGACATCTGTTCTTAGAGTGCTATACTGTAAGTGTAATCGCCGATTTAGCTCAGTTGGTAGAGCAAGGCACTCGTAAAGCCTAGGTCACAGGTTCAATCCCTGCAATCGGCAAAGTGAAGAAACTCATTTTACTGGGTTTCTTTTTTCTTAACTATCGAACCACTTAGATTGAGATGTAGATTAGATAGGTGAAATATTTTTATAACTAACCTACTTTTTTAATTAATCAAGTTGGGTTAGTTTTGTTTTATAGAAAAAGATTTCTGATATTATCACCATTTTTGATTTGATGTTGACAAGCTATTCATTCAAT
>NZ_RJOG01000022.1:0-32053 GCF_003942965.1 Streptococcus mitis
CTTGTTTTAGTTCAGGTGAATAGTAACAATTCTTTCCTTTTTTGACGAACTCCATTCCGTAACGATCAATCAATTTAATCATGTACCTAAGATTAGAATTGTTTATCCCAAATTTATTTGAAAGCTTCTCTATGCTATATCCTTGTTTTCGTAACGATCAATCAATTTAATCATGTACCTAAGATTAGAATTGTTTATCCCAAATTTATTTGAAAGCTTCTCTATGCTATATCCTTGTTTTCTAAGTTTATAGATCTGAACTTTATCATCATAAGTTAATTTCATAATAAAAACACCCCAAAAGTTAGATTTTTTCTGTCTAACTTTTGGGGTGCAGTTCAAAAGGGCTACTTTTTCTATTTAGAAATAAGAATCTAAAGTATGGGTAATTTTATATAAAACTCCGATTTCCTACTCAGCATCCTTCCAATTCCGAGCAATTTCTTCATCCTTCTGGAGTTGGTCTACCAGTTCTTCAACGGAGTCAAATTTGACCATTTCTCGGACACGGTCTAGCCAGTAAACAATAACTGTTTCACCGTAAATGTCGTCTGAAAAATCAAAAATATTGACTTCAAAACGTGGCTCTTCTCCATCAAAAGTAACATTTTTCCCGACACTCGCCATTCCACGATATCTTTTACGTTGCACTTCGACATCGACTACGTAAACACCATCTGCTGGCATATAGGTTCGATCTCTTAAAACTAGGTTTGCTGTTGGATAACCGATAGTCCGTCCACGAGCATTACCATGAACAACCATTCCACGTGACGGTAGAGGAGTTCCAAGCAAATGACCAGCTTCCCTGACATCCCCATCAAGAATAGCTTGACGAATACGAGTAGAACTAATTTTCCCCTTTTCATCCTCAACAGGAGGAACAATGATGATTTCTCCATCAAAATAGTCCTTCAAATCATCCGCAGTTTTCTTATCAGAACCAAACGTGTAATCAAATCCCGCTACAATAATCGCTGGTTTTAATGCTCTAACATAGGTATCAAAGAACTCTTGACCCGTTAAACTAGCAAATTTACTACTAAAGTCAAGTAGGAAAAGAGCCTCTACTCCATGCCATTTCATCTTATGTTCTCGTTCTTCATGGCTGACAATATGAAGCATTAATTCTGGCTTGTAAGGCTGTAAGGCGAGCTTCGGAGACTCTGTAAAGGTCATCACGACAACTGGAAGATAATCTTTCATAGAAGCCTTGTTAGCTACTTCAAAAAGTTTCTGATGCCCTTTATGAATACCGTCAAAATAGCCTAATACAAGAACTGTTTTATCAGGTACTGCGATGTCTTTTTCATTTTTTATAGGTACTGTTGTAATCATGAAACTATTATATCATAGAGAAAGCCTTTTCGCTAAAAGGAAATCCCAAATGTCGTTTTTTGCCCCTGAACTGACCTTAAAAAACTTTTCAAAATGTTAGTTTAAAAAAATAGCACCTCCTAAGAGATGCTATCGTTTGGTAACTAGTCTACTGTTTCTTCCATATCTTTTAACTTAACTGAAACAATCTTCGAAACACCTGATTCCTGCATGGTCACTCCATATATGGAATCGGCTGCTGCCATGGTTCCCTTACGGTGAGTTACGACGATAAACTGGCTGTCCTTATCAAAGCGGTTGAGGTAATCGCCAAAGCGTTTAACATTGGCTTCATCCAGTGCAGCCTCTACCTCATCCAAGATAACAAACGGGATAGTCTTAACTCGAATAATAGAGAAGAGCAAAGCAAGAGCTGATAAGGCTTTTTCACCACCACTCATGAGGTTAAGAGACTGAATTTTCTTACCTGGCGGTTGGACAGAAATCTCAACCCCAGCTGTTAAAAGGTCGCCCTCAGTCAAAATCAAGTCTGCTTGACCTCCACCAAACATCTGCTTGAAAGTCACTTTAAAGGACTCACGAATGGCCTCAAAGGTTAATTTAAAGCGTTCCTTGACCTCATCATTCATCTCTGTGATGGTTTCTAGGAGCAGGTTTTTCGCTGACAAAATATCATCTCGCTGGCTATTTAGGAAATCCAGACGATTGTGAACTTCTTCGTACTGGTCAATAGCTTCCAAGTTGACCGGACCCAGTGAACGAATAGCCTTCTCTAAGTCCTGCACCTCTTGCTCTGCCAGATTGAGATTTTCCAACTCATGCGCCTTTTCTAGAGCTTCAGTATAGCTAATCTGATACTGGTCTGTTAATTGACTTTGTAGATGGCGCAAGCGCTCGCTAACCTTTTCTTTCTTGGCTTCAGCACGAGTTTGCTTGCGAATCCACTCTTCATTCTGCTGGCGAGCCTGATCCAAATGACTGGCAATATCATCCAGCTGACCTTCCATATCATCCAACTCAAACTGCTTGCGAATCAAACCTTGTTGGAGATTTGTTTTCTGAGTTTTGGCTTCTTCAGCCTGCTGACTGAGCAAATCCGTATCAACTTTCTCAAGATTGTCAACCTTTTCTTGAAGAAGGCGCTGGATTTCCTCTTGTTCGATATTCAGGTTGTCCAATTCCTTGCCTAAACGCTCAATATCAGCTATTTCATAACGTTTTTGCCCTTGCAGTTCTGTCTTAATCAAGCGAGCTTGCGCTACCTCTTCCTGCAAGTTTTGATAGCGTTCTTGGATGGCGTTTTTGTTAGACTTAATCTCTTCAATCTCAGCTTCCAGATTTTGCTTGTCGCTGGCGATAGTAGTAAGGCGCTCTTGGCATTTTTCCTTATCCGCTTGCCAATCTCCCTCAGAAAGACGATTTAATTCCTCTTCTTGGAGTTTCCAAAGAGTTTCCAGTTCATCAACTTGCTGACTGGTCTGCTGATAAGCGAGGGACAAGCCCTGCTCCTGAATACGAGCCTGCTCACCCTGAGATTTGATTGCTTCTAATCTTTCTGTCAATCTAGCCATCTCATCTTGCAAGTTCTTCAAACTCGCTTCATCTGTACGCAAGCTTGCTTCTTCTTTAGCAATTTCTTTTTGCAATTGCTCCAGCTCTGGCTTGATGAAAATACTGTTATTCTGGCGATTAGCACCACCTGCATAGGAACCACCTGTGCGCAATTCTGTTCCGTCCAATGTTACCATACGAACCTGATAACGAACGTGACGAGCTGCTGCACGCGCATGTTCCACGGTATCAAAAATAGCCGTCGTAGCTAGCAAATTCTTAAAAATAGCTTCCAGTCTAGTGTCGAATTTCACCAACTCATCTGCCATCCCAAGGAAACCTGGGCTTGCAGCAATAGCATCTTGATTCTGACTAGAAATCATACGCGCCTTGATCGTTGTCAAAGGAAGAAAGGTTGCACGACCGGCTCTGTTGCGTTTGAGGAAATCAATAGCCTTAGTCGCCGCGTTCTCATCTTCCACAATAATATGCTGGCTACTTGCCCCTAAGGCAATCTCTAGGGCAGTTTGATAATGTACATCAAAGGTCAGATGCTCACTGACTGCCCCAATAATCCCACCAATGCGATCTTTTTCTTGGAGAACACTCTTAACACCTGCATAAAAGTTACTATGATTTCTCAGGATATTTTCCAAACTCTGGGCTCTAGCCTGCTTGTTTTTGAGATTATCCAGACGGTCAAATAGTTGACTTTGTTGAGCTTGATAGGAAGATTTCTGCTCCTCTTGCTCCTTGGCAATAGCTTGATAGTCGGTCAATAATTTTTGAACCTGCTCCTTGGCAGTTTCAAGCTCAGCCTCTTGCTGACTAGCCTTCTCTTTAGCTGATGCCAGCTGTTCTTTCAGCTTTTCTAGTTGATCTGCTTGTTTTTGAGTAAGCTGACGGCTATTTTCCAACTCGTTTTCGATACGGGTCAACTGGTTTGAGACATCCGCTTCTTCTTGTAAAAGCGCCACAAAACGTTCACGTAATAGCTCAATCATCTGATCAGGATCATCTGAAAAAGCCAGCAATTCAGCTTCTAAACGATTAAGTTTTTGATTATTTTGGACTAGATTTTCTTCTAAGAGAGCTAAAGAGCTTTCCTTATCAGATTTTTCTTTGCTGAGTGAATTTCTCTTATCTTCCAAAGCAGCCAAACGAGCTTGTGCTTCCTGTTGATTCAGGGCTACTTGCTCAGATTCTAATTTCGATAGGGCTAATTTTCTCTCTAAATCACTAATCAGACTGGTCAAATCCATCAAACTGCCTTGGTCTTTGGCCATTTCAGCCTGTAAATCTTGGCGTTGCTTTTTAAGAGTTTGATTTTCCTCTTCTAATTGTTCACGCTTTTGGTAGTAGCTTGTCAAGAGTTCCTGAACCTGAGCCAACTCTTCTTCTGTCGACTCTAGTTCTGCCTTATTTTCCTTGATTTGAGCAACAAGAACATCCAAGTAAATGGCCTTACGTTGACCTTCCAAGTCTAAAAACTTACGGGCATTCTCAGCTTGCTTCTCAAGAGGCTTGATTTGATTATCCAACTCGTAGATAATGTCTTCAAGACGATCCAGATTATCCTGAGTTTGCTGCAGTTTGCTCTCTGTCTCTTTTCTACGAGTCTTGTATTTCAAAACTCCAGCAGCTTCTTCAAAAATAGCTCTGCGTTCTTCAGGCTTGGAGTTGAAAATCTCCTCAACCTTCCCTTGGGAAATGATAGAGAAGGAATCTCGTCCCAAACCTGTATCCAAGAAAAGATCATGAATATCACGCAGACGGACTTTCTTACCGTCAATCTTGTATTCGCTATCTCCGCTACGATAGATATGGCGTTCTACCCTGATTTCTTGGCCTGCATCCTTGATAAATCCGTCATGATTATCCAAAGTCACAACTACAGAAGCATAATTGAGCGGTTTGCGACTTTCAGTTCCAGCAAAGATGACATCCGGCATCTTGCCACCACGGAGACTCTTGACACTAGACTCCCCCAAGGCCCAACGAAGACTTTCTGTAATATTCGACTTTCCAGATCCATTGGGCCCAACAACTGCCGTCACACCTTGGTCAAAGACGACCTTAGTCTTATCAGCAAAAGACTTGAATCCCTGAATTTCGATTTCCTTTAAATACATGAATCCAGCCCTTTCTCAACGGCATTTTTGGCAGCTTCCTGCTCTGCTAATTTCTTAGAACGACCTTGACCTTGACCAATGCTCTTACCTTCGACAAGAACTTCTACATCAAAGACCTTATCGTGGGCAGGACCCGTTTCAGAAATCACCTGATAACGAATAGCCACATCGCCATTGACCTGAAGTAACTCTTGGAGATGGGTTTTGTAGTCTGTAATCATCTCAAATTCGCCTGCTTCAACCTTAGGAATCATGACTTGATAGATAAATTCCTTGACTTTGGCCACATCCTTGTCCAAAAGGAGGGCACCAAGAAAGGCCTCAAAGGCATCACCAAGAATGGTATCACGATTGCGACCACCAGATTTTTCTTCCCCCTTACCCAGCTTGATAAACTGATCAAACTGACAATCACGCGCAAAACCAGCTAAACTCTCCTCGCGGACAATCATGGCACGGAGTTTAGACAAGTCACCCTCAGGCTTTTTAGGATATTTTTTATACAGATATTCTGAAATCAATAACTGTAGAACAGCGTCTCCTAAAAATTCCAAGCGTTCATTGTGTGAAATTTTTAAGAGGCGGTGCTCATTGGCATAACTCGTATGAGTAAAGGCAGTTTCCAGTAAATTTTTGTCTGCAAATTCGATTGCAAAATGGTTCTTTAGTACAGTTTGTAATTCTTTCATACCAACCTCTTTCTAACTGATAACAGTCCTTTTTATTATATCAAAAAAAGCCCCCTGAGTCACTTTAAAACGGGACTGGAGAGCATTTGGGCATTCTTTAAAAAGAGATTTTCAGTTTTAAGGGCCAATTTAGGGCTGTGTAAAGAAAAAAGCCCTATTAAAGGCTTTTTTAGGATGTTTACATCCACCCTGAGGGAATCGAACCCCCATCTCAAGAACCGGAATCTTACGTGATATCCATTACACTAAGGGTGGAAACTTGTTTTATTATAACAGAAATTTGCTTTAATAACAAGTTTTTTTCTAGTGAGATAGCCCGTCTTAGTGGGAAGCATCCCCATTCCAGATAGAGTTTTTCACGATCACATAATCAACGTGTTTAAGGTCAGCAACCTGACGTCCACCTGCATAGGAAATAGCACTTTGAAGGTCTTGTTCCATCTCAGTTAAAGTGTCTTGCAGATGACCTTTGGCAGGAAGCAAGATACGTTTGCCCTCCACATTTTTGTAAGCACCTTTTTGATATTGCGAGGCTGAACCGTAATATTCTTTGAACTGTTCACCATCGACTTCAATCGTTTTCCCTGGACTTTCGATGTGTCCTGCAAAGAGGGAACCAATCATGACCATGCTGGCACCGAAACGGATAGACTTGGCAATATCGCCGTGAGTACGAATTCCTCCATCAGCGATAATCGGTTTACGAGCAGCCTTAGCACACCAGCGTAGAGCAGCCAACTGCCAACCACCTGTACCAAAACCAGTCTTGACCTTGGTGATACAAACCTTACCAGGACCGATTCCAACCTTAGTCGCATCCGCACCAGCATTTTCCAATTCACGTACAGCTTCTGGTGTTCCCACATTTCCAGCAATGACAAAAGTTTCAGGTAATTCTTTCTTGATGTGTTGAATCATAGAAATCACGCTATCTGCATGACCATGAGCAATATCAATCGTGATGTATTCTGGAGCATCAGCCTTGAGTTGGCTAACGAAATCATACTCATAGTCCTTAACACCGACAGAGATAGAAGCAATGAGCCCTTGATCGTGCATTCGTTTAATAAAAGGAATGCGTCCTGCTTCATCAAAACGGTGCATAATGTAGAAGTAGCCCCCTTTAGCCAGTTGCTCTGCTACATTTTCATCCAAAATCGTCTGCATATTAGCTGGCACAACAGGTAGTTTAAAGGTGTGATTTCCTAGCGTGACACTTGTATCTGCTTCTGCACGGCTTTTAATGACACATTTATTTGGAATCAATTGAATATCTTCGTAATCAAAAATTGGAAATTCATTTAACATATCGATGTCTCGTTTCTTTTGTAATGACCTACCTATGCTCTCGCATCACTACGCCTTTTCCGACGTTTCCTTAATTTATTATAAACTAAAGTACAGTTTCTGTCAAATAATTTCACAAATTAAAATATATTGTTCGGTTTTTATTGTGTAAATAATAAAAGAAAGAGGAGAGATTATTTTCTCCCCACTTCGTTAGCAATATTCCTTTTAAATATTTCTTCGGAGTTTTCCAGCATTTCACAAAATTCACTATAAGATGAAGACTCCTGAGGAATTTGGATAGACCATTTCTTCAACAAAGCTCCATAACCTGCTAGCTTTCCTATCTCATTATCAACAACCTTGTCCTTGCTCGGAAAAACAAGACCAGCCTTCTCAGCTTTCAAAATATAAGAATAGGAAATCAGCTGGAATAAATCCTCACGGTTGATTCCTTTTTCAGTCAATTCCAGTTTTTTATACTTAGCATCTAATACTATTTTAAGCTCTTCTTGATAAAAATCTGGATATACTTTTCTTTCTTGACTAGAAAATACTGAAATTCCGTCCGTCTTATCTTTATTTCGTGGATGGATGAACTCTTTTGGCAACAAGGTATGGACATACTCTTCCCAAAGCCAGGCAACATCAAAAAGAATACCATGAATTTTTTGATCTTGATATCCTAAACCGTGCTTTTCTTGGTTTAGGATCATCAGACAAAGTTCTTGTAACTTTCTGTACTCGTGAAAGTATGCATGACGTATCGGTTTAGATTGATTTACCCTAATAATCTTAGCACGATCAGCTAGTTTATAAGAGGGCGTTACACGCACGATTTCAGCTACGTTTTCACGACTAGTTGAGAGATTATCTAGTACCCCTTGACCAATGCTTTTCTGGTTCTTAATGTATTCAATAGTGTGACGGACCAACTGCATGAGGGGATTATCATAGGTGAACTCTCTCGTTGTGTAGGCAATATTTCCCGTGAAAGGAAGATTTTTCTTGAGATGATTTCTTACATCAATCACTCCCTTAACATGACTGTCATTATGAGAAAATCTCTGGTATTCCTTATAAAGACCTTTTCGAATAGCAGCTTGAAGATACTTGGGGAAGAGATAGATCAAAAGTTGATATAGCTTATCTTCACGCGACAAAGCTACATCTAAACTAGTAAGATTGATATGAAGAACCTTTTGTAAAAGATAATGCAAAAAATGATCATTGCTCTTATCAGAAAAGCGAGAAGATATCGTTAATCTTTCCTGACCATAGCCCAGAAAACCAATTACATTTCCTGTCTTAATTTCCTGATTGACCGTTTCAAAGATTTTTTGGTCCTTTTCTAAGTCAGGAGAATTCTTCAAATCATTTGGAAAAATGAAAACACGTTCATCTTGGGATAGACTTTCCAAGGTTCTGTCTAAAAGAAGATTGCTTAGTTTAGGATATTCTTCAACAAATTCTTCTTTAACAATCTTGTGTTGATTATCAGTGATTCGCATCATCGTTTTCATCGCCTTCATTGTCATCAGCTACTGCCTGATCTTTTTGCTCATTCTTTGTCAGATCGAATGCTTTTTTCAATGTTTCTAGAGTTTCAGCTTCTTCATAATAACCACGTACATAATCTTCCAAAAGTGGTTTGAGATAATCAGACCAGAGTAATTCATAGTCAAAATCTACATCATTCAAGTTAAGAAAATAACTTGGTCCGATATGATAATGACTGTTTAACTCCTGAACATTTTCGATAGCAGCATTTAAGTTTCTAAGACGAAGTTTTGCTTCTTCTGCATTGTCTTTGAGTTCTTTATCTAGCATTCCTAACTGACTTTCAGCTGTTATTTCTACAAAACGGAAGCGACGACGCATTGCAAAATCAAAGGTGTCCACTGAGCGATCAATATCATTCATGGTTCCGATAATATAGACATTGTCAGGGATATAAAATTTCTCATCAGTTTCATGTAAATTAGCATATTGGGTAGATACACTTCCCTTTTCACCACGATAGCCTTTATCAATTGAGAAAAAGAGTTCTCCAAAAATCTTAGAAATCTCACCACGGTTGATTTCATCGATGATGAAGACGAATTTATCTTTTCCTCCGGTTTTCTTAACGTCTCTAGCTTTCTGACAAAATTTCTTAAAGATTCCATCTACTAGCTTAAACTCAATGGTACCATCTCCATTAGATACTGGTCTCAATCCCTCTACAAAATCCGTATAGTCATAAGATGGGTGAAACTGTACAAAGCCGATTTGATCTTTGTTGCCATCTGTTAATTCGTTTGCAATATCAATAGCAAGGTGTGTTTTTCCTGTACCAGGTGCACCACGAAGGATGAGATTTTTAGATTTTTTTAGAATATCACTATATGACATTTGATTTTTTTCTCTTTCTTGTTTATTAATATCATTATTATCGTTATTATTGTTATTATTCATCGCCTCGACATATCTATAAATAGAATAAGATAAAATAACTTGATCTAAATTTGGCACCTTTTCATCAATATATTTAGTAATTTCATGATTTTGAGCATATACATCATCCTTCTTCGGTAATAATTGATTAAAAATGTTTTTATATTTATTTCCATTATTAAAACTAAAATAGCTACGTTTCCCATGAATCCCTTCATTCGAATTTGAATATATACTCAAAAGTTTAATAATCATTGCCGAACAAGAAAAAAATCGATTTGTGCTTTTAATTTTATCAAATTCAAGATTAATTCCTTTTTGAAGGATATCAACTAAATCCTCTCTCAATTCATTAAAATAAATAGTTGCAGCCTCTTCTTCAATTGTGTCTTCGTATTTACCATTTTTTATTTTATAGTCATTTTTATCCTTATTTTGTGAAATCAAAAATTTTTTTGCCGAAGTACCACCACCAATACTCATGTACAAATTTGAATATTTTCCTCCCGTGTTAATATCTTTACACAACTTTATATAATTATCTAACGATATGTTTTTCAAGCTCTCCATAGGCCAATCATTTAAAAATTTCTTTAATAATTCTTGACTATTCGTACAATCATCTTTTAATTTATTTTCAAAATTCTTTCTTTCCTTGATTAACCATTCACAAAAATTATCTAAGCTCACATTACTATAATTCATCTTTACATCACCTTCATTTTTATTGTTTAAGGAGTACGTATTCTATTAGTACCAACTACTCTTATAGCATATCATATCTATAAAAAAAGAAAAGAATTTCTAAAGAAAAGCCTAGTGTAGAGTGGGGTATTCCCTCATAACACTAGACTTCTTTTTTATCTTAATAATACTCACCCTGACGGTAGTCCCATGAGTTAAAGGTATCTGACAGGTGCATCATAATCTTATCAATGTCAAGCCCTTTACGGATCACAACTGGAGCTGGTGAAGTTGAACGTGCTCCTCCTTGTTCAGGAATTAGTTTGCCGTCTTTATCTACCATAGATACCATCACACCTTGCTCGTAGCGTGTTTCAATCGTTTTGTCAGGCTGGATTGATGCCACATAGTCGTCTGCCTCGATAACAAGGTCAACTGCTCCTTCGATGCGTTCTCCGATTCCTTCTACCTTACCACGGTTTCCTTTTCCAGATGGGTTTGCAGATGAGGCATAGACCATCTTGCCTTCTTCCCAAAGTTTGGCAGCTAATTGTTCACCAGCTTTCCCGAATTTGATAACAAAACAGCTAGTACCACGCACATCAGTCATAAGTTCTTCACGGCTATCACCATACGCTTTAAGTTTTTCAAATGCTTCTGGTTTCCAAGGAAGGATACAACCAAGGAGAATGTCTTCATCCCAATGTTTTTGGTAAAAGGCTTCAATTTCTGGATTAAGTTGTGCTAAAGCGCGAAGCTCGTCCATGCTACCACAAAGTACAACACCTGGTTTATTACGGTTACGTTCTTTGGCTGCGAACTTGCGTTCAAGACCAGCCTTGTCACTAGTCATGATGATGTAACCAACTTTTGTAGGACAAACGATACATCCGCCCTCACCTTTTAAAATGTCATAGCCTTCTTGTGAAAGTGTTCCGTTCCATTGAATGTGTTTTGTCATAGTTCTATTTCCTTTTCTATTTTTCTTCTAATCCTGCCAGTAGTCTGGTCGTTGTTTTTCATAAGCAGCAATCAAGTCTTCATACTGCAAAGTAATACCGATATCATCCAAACCATTTAAGAGCTTGTGTTTCCATTCGCTATCGATTTCAAAAGTGAATTCTCCAACTGGTGAGATGATTTTTTGTTGTTCCAAGTCCACAGTTACCTGGTCACTTGGTTGTAGCTGAGCTAGTTTCTCTCGAACCTCTCTGGGCTGAACAATGGGCAACATGCCATTATTGAGTTCATTATTGTAATGAATATCACCAAAAGACCCCGCAATCACGACTTTAAAACCATAGTCAGCTAGGGCCCAAGCTGCGTGTTCCCTCGAAGAACCTGCCCCAAAGTTATCCCCTGAGATGAGTATAGTTGCTTTACGGTATTCAGGTCGGTTAAAGACAAAGTCTGGATCCTCAGTATACTTGTCATCCAAATAACGCCAAGCATACATGAGGTACTTACCAAAGCCTTTTTTATCAATCAGCTTGAGAAACTGCTTGGGTAGGATTTGGTCGGTGTCGATGTTATCATTCATGAGAGGAACGGTCGTTCCCGTATAAACTGTAAATTTCTCCATATCCTCTCCTTACTGGGCTTCTGGCATTTGCCGAACATCTACGAAACGCCCTGCAATAGCTGCCGCAGCTGCCATAGCTGGACTACAGAGATGAGTCTTAGCACCAAAGCCTTGTCTATCTTCAAAGTTTCGATTGCTGGTTGAGGCACAGTGGACACCATCAGGTACCTTGTCAGGATTCATCCCTAGGCACATAGAGCAACCTGGGTCTCTCCACTCAAAGCCAGCATCTAGAAAGACCTTGTCCAAACCCAACTTCTCAGCAGCTCGTTTGACAGGACGAGAGCCTGGAACTACAATTGCTGTTAGATTGGGAGCAATTTTCTTTCCTTTAACAAATCGCGCAGCTAGTTGTAAATCGCTGAGACGAGCATTGGTACAAGATCCGATAAAGATATAGCCCAGTTCAATATCTGCCGGCTTTTGACCTGGTTCCAAGTCCATGTAATTGTAGGCGCGCTCATCATTCATATCCTTAATTTCTGGGAAGCTACTGTCAAAGTCAACCCCCATAGCAGGATTGGTGCCCCAGGTCACCATTGGAGCCAAGTCTGAGACATCCATCTGGATAACCTTATCGTAAACAGCATCCTCATCACTGACAAGGGTTTTCCAATCCGCCACAGCCTCTTCAAAGTTCTCTGGAACACATTCTCGTCCCTTGAGATAATCATAGGTAGTTTGATCCGGATTCATGATTCCCATCTTGGATCCAAACTCGATGGACATATTGCAGATGGTCATTCGCTCTTCCATGCTCAGTGCATCAATCGCTTGTCCCCGATATTCCACCACATAGCCAACGCCGCAAGCAACGCCGTACTTGGCAATCAAGGCGAGAATGTAATCCTTAGAATAAACTCCTTTTTGACGAACACCAGTGAATTCCACCAGCATTTTCTTGGGTTTGACCTGCCAGAGGGTCTGTGTCGCAAAGACATGTTCGACCTCACTGGTCCCAATCCCAAAAGCGATAGCTCCGAAAGCTCCATGGGTTGCTGTATGACTGTCTCCACAGACAATGAATTTTCCTGGTTGGGTCCGTCCAGTTTCTGGACCAACCATATGAACAATCCCCTGCTTTTCAGAACCGTGGGCCGCATGTTCAACCCCAAACTCCTCAACATTTTCAGCTAGCTTATCAATTTGTGCTTTAGAAATCACATCTCGAATATCGTAGATATTGACCGTCGGGACATTGTGGTCAAAGGTTCCAAATGTCAAATCTGGTCGTCTCAATCTGCGACCTGCGTCTCGCAATCCTTGAAAAGCCTGTGGACTGGTCACTTCGTGAATATAGTGCTGGTCCACATACATGAGTTGGGGCTGCCCCTCTTCACCTGTGATGACATGGCGGTCCCATAATTTATCAAAAATCGATTTTCCTGCCATCCATTACCTCCAAATAACATATAAGGCTACTAGTGTAGTCACCATCCCAAGAAACCAAACTGTTTTAAAATACCATTTTCGAGTCTTGTGGTGAAAGATGATTCCTGCTAGCCAGGCACCAAAACCACCACAAGTAAAGGCTAAAATAAGTAAGATTTTCTCAGGAATGCGCCAAGCTCTTCTCCTCGCCTTGGATTTGTCAATACCATAAATCAAGAAAACAATGACATTCCAAATCAAAAGGACTAGAGTAATTTTTTCGTCTAACTTCATAACCTTGCAATAATAGCTTCCGTCATTTCCTTGGTCGAAGCCTGTCCTCCTATATCTCTCGTTAAAATTCCAGCTGCCAAACTTGCCTCAACAGCACGCTCGATACGCACTGCATCCTCATAACGTCCAAAACTATCTCTCAACATCATGGCCACTGATAAAATCATTGAGATAGGATTGGCAATTCCTTGACCAGCAATATCAGGTGCTGAACCGTGAATAGGTTCATAGAGACTTGGTCCATTTTCAGAATGACTGGCTGATGGCATGACCCCAAGCGTGCCAGATAGAACGCTTGATTCATCAGATAGAATATCTCCGAAAAGATTCTCTGTCACGATGACATCAAACTTAGCAGGGTTAGTAATCATGAGCATGGCAGCTGAGTCGACTAGCTGGTGTTCCAAGGTCACATCTGGGAAATCCTGTGAGACCTTCTCAGCTACTTTCCGCCAGAGTTTTGAAGTTGCTAACACATTTTGCTTATCGATGCTGGTAACGATTTTTCTGCGATTTCTTGCAATTTCAAAAGCTTTGCGAACAATCCGCTCCACTTCCTCGTAGCTATAGTCGTTGATATCACGCGCTTTTCTTTCTTCAAGAATATGATCCCCAAAGTAAATCCCGCCAGTCAACTCCCGCACAACGACAAAGTCCACCCCAGCAATTCGTTCCGGTTTGAGTGGTGACAAATGCGTAAGACTGTCAAAGATTTTTACAGGGCGAATATTAGCGTAAAGATTGAGTTTCTTACGGAGAGCTAGCAAGCCTTGTTCAGGCCGAACCGTTGCACTATCATACTGGGGACTACCGATAGCTGCTAGGAGAATGGCATCTGCTTCACGACATACCTTGAGGGTTTCATCAGGTAAGGGATGCCCTGCAGCATCGATACCTGCACCTCCAAAAGGTCGTCTATCAATCTCATAGTCAAAACCTGTTTTTTCAGCTAGAGCTTCCAGAACCTCTAAACCAGCCTCCATGATTTCTGGGCCAATTCCGTCCCCTGCTAGAGCTACTATTTTTTTTGTCATAGCCTTCTCCTTTACACACTAGGCATGTCGCGATAGGAAACGCTACGTCCCATCTCACCAGCATTCTCTTTTTGAACAAAGGTATTGGCATTGATGTAGGCAATAGCAGATGCTTTCAGTACATCGAAATCAAGCCCTGCTGCATTAAAGATGGTTTCTGTATCTCTGTTTTCAACAGTGACCAAAACCCGAGCTTGGGCATCAATTCCATCTGTCACAGCGTCAATAGTATAGGACACCAAGCGGACGGATTGGTTAAAGAACTTATCGATAGCGTTAAAGATTGCTTCAACAGAACCTTGCCCTGACGCATTGAAATCAACTTTCTCACCATCCATATTGGCTAGGCTAACGAGTGCTTCAATGTCATTATCTGCATGAGTTTGAAGTTGTAAATCATCAAAGTGGAAGCCTTCTGGATTTTCAACCATGGTTCCAGCTACCAGAGCACGAATATCTGCATCTGTGATTTCTTGTTTCTTGTCGGCCAATGCCTTGAACTTAGCGAAGAGTGGTTTGATATCCTCTTCTGTAAAATCTAGGGCCAATTCTCTCAGTTTCTCAACAAAAGCATGACGTCCAGATAATTTTCCAAGCGGAAGGCTATTACTCTTGACACCGACCAATTCAGGAGTGATGATTTCATAAGTAAGAGGATTTTTAAGGACTCCGTCTTGATGAATACCAGATTCGTGAGAGAAGGCATTGCCACCAACAACGGCCTTGTTTTTAGGAACTGGGATACCTGAGAAGCGAGAAACCATTTCTGACGTATTGATGGTTTCATTTAGGACAATACTGGTTTCTGCTTGGTAGTAATCTTGGCGAATGTTAAGGGCTACTGCAATTTCTTCTAGGGCTGCATTCCCAGCTCTCTCACCAATACCGTTGATAGTTCCTTCAACACGTCCTGCCCCATTCTTGACAGCAGCAAGGCTATTTGCCACTGCCATTCCAAGGTCATCATGACAGTGAGGCGAATAGATGATCTGACGATCTGTCTTAACATTCTCAATCAAGTGTTTGAAGATAGCACCGTATTCCTCTGGTGTGGTAAATCCTACCGTATCAGGGATATTGATATAAGACGCACCTGCATCAACCGCTGTTTGAACAACTTGCAAGAGGAAATCCAACTCTGTTCTGGTAGCATCTTCAGGAGAGAATTCGACCACTTCAAACTTAGAACGGGCATAGGAAACATGCTCACTGATTGCTTCCAAAATTTCTTCCTTGCTCTTATTGAGTTTATACTTACGATGAATCGGACTGGTAGCGATAAAGACGTGAACCTGTGGATATTTGGCATCCTTGAGGGCCTCGTAACAAGCATCAATATCAGACTTGACAGAGCGTGCCAAACCAGTCACCGCTGTTTTCTTCAAGGCCTTAGCAATCTCCTGAACTGCTGTAAATGAATCAGGACTCGCCGCTGGAAAACCAGCTTCGATGGCTGAAATACCCCATTTCTCCAGCTGTCTTGCTATGGCAATTTTTTCTTTGATTGAAAAGTTAACACCCGGTGTCTGTTCTCCATCCCGAAGGCTGGTATCTAGAAATTCAACTGTTCTCATAAGATTTCCCCTTTTCCAAATGTGGTTTTAAAAAAACATCTCGCTTAGAAATCCAAGCGAGATGTTGATTCACTCCCGCTTGGTAAGCCAAACAGGACTAATGCTTTTTGCACTAGCCCGAGTACCTCAACAACAAAGCGAATTGATTAAACTTAGCTGTTTTCATGTTTGACTTTCTCCTTCGTTTGATATCTTGTTTAGTATTTTAGCATAGGCAAAAGTACTTGTCAAGAAAAAATCCAATATNTTCTGAAAATTTCTTCAGTAGAGAATATTTTGCTAATTGAAAGTTCTTGAAAAATCTTTAAATGTTTCATTTTTTAGAAGTTAAATTCCAACTTTTTTCTATCAATTCTAGTACTGCTGAATCTGACAAGGTATCATCAAAAGTCACACTAATCCAGTAGCGTTTGTTCATATGAAAGGCTGGATAAATGCCCTTTTTTGAAAGTAAGTCAGCTACTTGGTCATGTTTGAGATTGACTGCTTCCATTTGTCCCTCTCTTCCTTTTTCCAGCTTATCCCAAGAGATTTTCATCAAAACGGCATACCACTTTTGATTGCCTTCATGACGTAACACTGCCGTATCAGGCGATTTCTCCCACAAATACTCCAACTGATTTCCATACTTTTCCTGAACCTGAACCATGATACGCTTAGTCTGAGGACAGATAAAATCCTGTACCTCAAAACAAGCCTTCCGAATCTGGTAAAGAATCTCCAAACAAGCCTCACGGACATTTCCGACAAAACTTCCTCTCATACTTTCCATATGAACTTGAGGATAGAGGTCGCCCGTTTCCAGGTCAAAGATTTGAAAACTCACATTATCAGCAGTGATGGATACAGTCATGACAAAGTCACCTTGCAAAATCTGGCAACTATAGGTCCAGACTCCACTATTTTCTACAAAACCATAATCATGAGCCTTTTCTTGATTCAATTGATAGGATTTAAAAATTTCAAACATAAGTGAAAACTGCTACCCAAAGCTAGCAGTTCCTTTCTATTTTTTAAAAGACAACCTTAGTACCATGTAGTTGTGTCACTCCCAGTTNGTCGATAAAGATTTGACGGTTGTCCAAGTCAATCCCCCCACCTGGTAGAATTTCAATTTTACCTTTAGCGTGCTCCAAAATTCTGTGATAGTGAACAAAACGCTTGTCTAGCGAGTCACCAGATACTCCAGCACGAGTTAAGATACGAGTGACACCAACTTGGCTGAACCAGTCAATAGCTTCCAGTTGATCTTCATCGCTCAATTCATCAAAGGCCATGTGGAAGACAATTTCCATTCCTTTTGACGCAGCTATCAACTTCTCCAGATTAGGCTTATCCAACTTCTTATCAACAGTTAAAACCCCAAATACAACTCCTTGACTTCCAGCCTGAGCAGTCAATCGAATATCTTCGAGCATAATAGCAATTTCTAGTTCATTATAGACAAAGTCACCACCACGTGGACGAATCATGGTCATGATGGTTGTATCGTAGTTAGCTGCCAATTCAACCGCTGCCTTGGTCACTCCATAGCTGGGAGTTGTCCCACCAACTGCTAGATTGTCACAGAGTTCGATTCGACGAGCTCCAGCCTGCATCGCTTTTTCAAGCAAGGTCACATTTTCAGCACAAAATTCGTAAATCATTTGATTCTCCTTGAAGATTACTTTAAATTTATTATATCATATTGTTGTGAATATGCTTTCAATTTTATCAAGGCAAATAACTACTATTTTAACTATTCTTTGTCTGGAATGACCTTGAAGAGATAATAAGTGATAAAGATGGTCAAGGCTCCCAGTCCGATTTTGACTGGTAAAAGAGGGGCAAAATAAATAGAAATTCCCATCAAGATGTAGATAGATACGATAATTTTTTTCTTTCGTTCACGCGCAATAGACTTAGTCTCTCGAAAATCAGCTACATAGGTTTGGTATAACTTTGTGTGATATAACCAATTTTCAAATCGTTTAGAAGATTTAGAAAAACAAGCAATAGACAGTAAAAGAAAAGGCGTTGTCGGCAACAAGGGTAAAACAACCCCAACAATAGCCAAGGCCAGCGATAAAAAACCAATAATTAGATAGATAAGACGCATAACTTCTCCTAGTTAATACTCTTCGAAAATCTCTTCAAACCGCGTCAACGTCGCCTTGACGTACCCAAGTACAGCGTGCGGCTAGTTTCCTAGTTTGCTCTTTGATTTTCATTGAGTATAAAATAATCTTCTTCTAGTTTCGCATACAATGGTGAATTTTGTCAAGTTCTAACCAAAAAGAGCCTGAAATTTACTTTCAGGACTCTCCTCTTATTTAATCTTTTCTTCCTCGTAGTCGCCTTTGCTACATACAACCTGCTTACCACCTCCACGGACTTTTTTCTCCATGAGGAAGTTGCCACATTTTGGACAGTCACGACCAACAGGCTTGTCCCAAGAGGTAAATTCACATTCTGGATAGCGATTGCAACCATAGAAGAGGCGATTGCGTTTGGTTTTACGCTCAATAATTTGTCCCTGATGACAACTTGGACACTCAACACCAATCTCTTTCACGATTGCTTGGGTATGACGGCAATCTGGGAAATTGCTACAAGCGTAGAACTTACCAAAACGACCAAGTTTAATGACCATTGGACTGCCACACACTTCACAGTCAAATCCAGCTGGTTCATCCTTAATCTGGATTTTCTCCATTTCTTCTTCAGCCTTGGCAACCTCTTTAGAGAAAGGTTTGTAAAAGGCATCAATGACACGTTGCCACTGCTCTTTTCCGACTTCGACATCATCCAGCTTGCCTTCCATTTCAGCTGTGAAGGTCACGTTTACGATATCTGGGAAATATTCAACGATGAGCTTGTTAACAATTTCTCCCAACTCTGTTGGTTCAAAACGTTTGGCTGCAAGGCGAACATAATAACGTTTCTGAATGGTTTCAATGGTTGGTGCGTAGGTTGACGGACGGCCAACCCCATTTTCCTCCAAGGTCTTGATCAGTGTCGCTTCAGAATAGCGAGCAGGTGGTTGTGTGAAATGTTGCTCTGGCTTGCTATTGACCTGTTTGACCACATCACCAACAGCCATATCTGGTAACATCTTATTCTTGTCAGAATCATTATAAATGGCAAGATAACCATCAAACTTAACCTGACTACCATTGGCAGCAAATTGGACCCCATTTTGAGACAATTTAACAGCCATGGTATCAAAGACAGCGGCTGCCATCTGACTCGCTACAAAACGATTCCAGATAAGGGTATAAAGCTTGAGCTGATCCTTGTCCAGATACTTAGCAATACTTTCAGGTGTATTAAAGACGCTAGACGGGCGAATCGCCTCGTGGGCATCCTGAGCTCCGGAAGCATTTTTGACCTTGCTACCATGTTTAGAATACTTGCTACCAAAACGGTCTGTAATGAAACTTGCTGCTTCGTTCTGTGCCACTGGACTGATACGAGTCGAATCGGTACGCATATAGGTAATCAAACCTTGCACCCCAGACCCAATATTAATCCCTTCATAGAGCTGTTGGGCAACCATCATGGTCTTTCGAGTACGGAAATTGATTTTATTAGCCGCATCCATCTGCATAGATGAAGTGGTATAGGGTAATGGAGCATTGCGTTTGCGCTCTTTCTTATCCACCTGATCCACTGAAAAATCTTTACCAGTCAGACGAGACAAGACTTCCTTGACCTCATCATTACTAGTCAGTTTCAGCTTTTTACCATCGACACCATAGAAGGAAGCCTGAAATTGCTTGGTTCCCTTTTTAAAGATACCATCAATTGTCCAATATTCTTCTGGTTGGAAGGCATTAATTTCATTCTCACGGTCAATGATGAGTTTAAGGGCAATAGACTGTACGCGCCCTGCTGACAAGCCCTTCTTGACCTTCTTCCACAAAATGGGCGAAATCGAATAGCCTACCAAGCGGTCCAAAACACGACGAGCTTGTTGGGCATCTACCAAGTCCATATCAATCTTGCGCGGTTCTTTAAAAGCATTTTTGACTGCATCCTTGGTGATTTCATTGAAGACCACACGGTTGGCATCATTTTCATCCAAGTTGAGAATATGAGCCAAATGCCAAGAAATCGCTTCTCCTTCACGGTCCGGGTCACTCGCCAGAAAGACTTTATTAGCTTTTTTAGCTTCTTTTTTCAAGTCATTGATAAGAGGACCTTTTCCTCGGATATTGATATATTGCGGTTCATAATTATTTTCAATATCGACGGACATACTAGATTTCTTCAAATCACGGATATGGCCGACGCTGGCTAAAACCTTGTAGTTTCTGCCGAGATATTTTTCAATCGTCTTGGCCTTAGCAGGCGACTCCACGATTACTAGATTTTTTTTAACTGTTGATTTTTTCTTTTTTGTTGCCGTAGCCACAGTATCACACCTTTTCAAAGTAATAAACTTTATAAAGTGTAAACCATTTTGCCATAACTGTCAAGACTTAGCTACTATAATAGAAGAAAAGTTTGTCTAGTAAGCGGACTTTCTTCTTATACTCAATGAAAATCAAAGAGCAAACTAGGAAGCTAGCCGCAGGCTGTACTTGAGTACGGCAAGGTGATGCTGACGTGGTTTGAAGAGATTTTCGAAGAGTATTAAAATTCAAATTCCGCAAGAACATCCTGCCCACTTGTAACCAATTTTGCACCTTCTTGAATCAAATGATGGCAACCGTCTGATAGTCCATCTAAAATGCTACCAGGTATAGCAAAAACATCGCGTCCTTCTTCCATTGCCCTCTCACAGGTAATGAGACTACCTGAGCGCATCTTAGCCTCTGCTACAATCACACCACGGCAAAGTCCAGCAATAATGCGATTACGGGCAGGAAAATGAAATTTCAGAGGTTGTTCACCTGGTCCATACTCACTGAGAACCAGATGGTCATTGCCGATGTAGTCTTGCAAGCGTTTATTGGCTTTAGGATAAAACACATCCAATCCTGTTCCAATCACTGCGATGGTTTTTCCACCATTCTGCAGGGCTGCCATATGAGCTGCTGTGTCAATGCCTTTGGCCAGTCCACTGACGATAACCAGTTCATTTTCCAAGCCCTGAATGACTTTTTCAACTGACTTAGCTCCCTGTTTGCTACAAGCACGACTGCCCACGACTGCTACCTTAGGAAATTTCAAGAGGTCAAGATTTCCCTTGTAAAATAAAAGTACAGGCGCATCATATATTTCACTCAAATCCCAAGGGTAACAGTCATCTAAAATAGAGAAAGATGGAAATTTTTGAAACTCCTTCTCCAGATACGCATCGTCTATCTGAAAATAACGTTCCATAAAAACAGCTGGATTTCGGCAACCTGATATATCTGCAATATCACCTAACAACAGTTCTTGATCAACATTTTCACCGTATTCTAGGACATTCAAAATCTGTTGATTGGTCAAACCTGATTTTTTTAACTTATAGATTTCATAGTTTGTGATTTTCATAAATATCTCCATTTCTTTTTCTACTCATCTATTTATTCGTAAAAAAATCAAAAAACATCCGACTATTTCAGCCAGATGTTGGAATCTTNAATTTTCGTTTTTAAGAATTTCTTCTAATTTATGATAGTCTTGGACACTGTCAATTTCATAGATGCTGTTGCCTTCTAATTCTTCAACATAGACATCTAGTTCTTTGATATTATCCTTAACCATATTATCCCAATAGAGGTCAACAAATTCACCACTTGCATAAGCCTTGTCGATAAAGCTGACAATCTTTTTTGCAGTTGGAGCATCCCAGAAGGATACACCACTAAGGATGCGACCTGCCTTGCTATCAACAATAATGTCTTGAACCTTGTAGTCATCTCCATAGACCAAGAACCATTCATTAGTACAATCTTCACGATAAACACTAAAATAAGTCGAGCGAGTCAAATCATTGCGGAACATATTTTTAAAGAGATAGTTATCTGCATCAATAACATAGCTGTTGGCCAATTCTTCTTTTACAAGATAGAGAGAGTAAAAGTTATTGTAGTCAGCGTATTTATCATTGAAAACGAGGCGAACACCGTATTTTTCTTTTAAGTAATCGAATTGTTCTTTAAGATAACCAACGATGATGATGATGTCGTTAATTCCTTTTTCTTTTAGAAACTCAATTTGGTACTCAATCAGGGGTTTTTGATTAACCTGAACCAAGGCTTTAGGGGTATTTTCAGTCATAGGACGCAAGCGAGTTCCCAATCCCGCTGCTAAGATAATGGCTTTCACACGAATCTCCTTTATTCTTTAATAATAATATAAACTCCAGCAATGACGACAAGTGAAGTAATAATTGTCAGCATATCTAGCGGTGCACCCAAGAAAACAACTGCGAACAAGACAGTCCAAACTACATAGCTTACGTTCAATCCTGTTGCCTTGGCTGGTTGCAAGCGATTGATAGCGATATAATAAGCCAAGTAGGAAATCATATCAAAGGCTGCAAAGACAATCATAAGACCTAGCAATTGTCCATTGGCCACTTCTGCAAATGACTGATGAGAGAAGAGCACAATCACAAGATAGGACAAGAATGAAGTCACTTGACGGATTAAGAGGGCTTCGATTTCACTCAGTTCACTTTCCATGGCAAACGAGCTAAGAACACTCTCACTTCCCCATGCAATAGCACAAACCAAAGCACAGAGAATCCCAATGTAGAAGGAATTAACCTGTTCAACCTTATAGGTTTGAGCAATAATCCCTCCAATAATCAAGACAATCCCAAAGACAGTATTTTTTGAAATCTTGTGTTTCAAAAAGAAGAAAGCCAATAAAACTGAAATAGCAGGATAGATAGCGGATACCGATGAAGCTAAGGAACTTCCGATATACTTAACCGCATAAAGATTGGCCTGCATACCGATAGGACCAGCTAGCAAGGCTCCGATGATCACACTCACATTGCGAATATTTAAGAAAATTGAGAGACGCACTTTTCCTTCTTTTACTAAAAGAAAAGCTAGTAAGATAAAGATACTCAAGAAATCGTGAGCAGCAGCCACCACAAAGGGCGACAAATCTGTAAAAATCGAAAAGATATAAGCACTAATCGTTAGACCTAATCCCCAGAAAACACCTGAGAGTAGGCCAAAAGAAACTCCATTTTTATTTTTCATCTAAACCTCCATAATAGGACAAACCTTTAACAGCTCTTTGATAACGATTCACACCATAGTCACCAAAATCTGCACCTTGCTCTTCCTTATAGACTGTCCATAGACTCCAAATAGTATCTTGTAAAATTTTATAAATGGCAATCTTTTCACGAGAGACAGGTGTTTGCTCACTCTCATAGTGAGATAAGAAGGCTTCTTCCTCTTGAGGAGTGAATTCGGACTCTAAAAAGAGGGCAGCCAAATCCCACATTGGATCGTTCATTGATGAATATTCCCAATCAATTAGATAAAGTCGTCCTTGAGGTGATTCGATAAAGTTTTCAGGCACCAAATCGATATGACAAGATTTTCTGTCAACACCTAAGTCAGCCAGTCTTTTCTCTAAGGAGAAGACTTCTTCTCTAACTACTTCATAGTTAGCATAAGGGATTTTCTCTTCAATCAAGGATTCGTATTTTTTGATTTCTTCAAAAGGAGCAAATTCTCCTCTTAATTCCTTGCCAGAAGCATGAATGGTTTGTAAAATTGGAGCAATTTTATCAAATTTGGTCTTGATTGACGTTGAATCAAGCGTAATCGCAGATTCGATATACTCATTTACTTTGATACCAGCTTCAATATCAAAAAGGTAATTTTTTACATCTAAATCTAAATCTTTTAGTAGTTCAAGATTGTACTTTTCATCTTGACGATTAATCAGTTTTTCTGTCCCTTTACCAAAGAATTTAACAATGTATTGCTTATTTGTTGTTTTGGCCAAATAGTTTTGATTGGTCATTCCCCCCAGTTGTTCAACACTGAGGACTTCCTCTTCTTGACTAAGTAAGGAAGAAATTTTTTCTTTAATGATTTTCTCCACAATTAACCTCCAGCACTTATACTTCCCACTTAAACACTGTTTTAAAGGCTGTGTTTAAATCGGTCGCAAAGACACGGTGAATATCTNTAATTTCTCTTACAGGTTCTTCTAGATAAAGGATATTTTTAAGACGATTTGCAAATTTCTTGACTTCCATCATTTGGATTGCATTTTCAAAATCAATGCGACCAGAACGAGAGGAGCCTACCAAGAGCAAGCCCTTTTCTAAGGCATCGCGTGTATTGAGATTGACTTTATACTCGCTAACACCCATCATGAGAATCGTTCCCTGAGGACGAATGTAGCGAATCAAGTCATTAATAGCTGGTCCAGTACCATCACCACCACAACACTCAAAAGCATGGTCAAAGGTCAAATCTTCAGAAATATTATCAGTAATATAGCATTCTTTGGCAAAAGAGAAAAGTTCCAATTTTTCCCAATGACGACCAATAACCACAATCTCTGCTTCTGGCAAAGTATAGTTGATAATATTGGCAACCACAAATGCTAAACTTCCATCTCCGATAACGGCGATTCGGTCCCGCTTGCTATGAGCAAGGGTCAATAGACGATTCATAGCGTGCATGCCGACACTGACAAACTCTGTAATGGCTGCAACCGTATCTTCGATAGCATCATAAGCCACCACACGATCTTTAGGAAGAGAAACAAACTCTCTCATAAAGCCATCAAATCCACTAGACAAGAAATGGGTCCCTGTCATATAGTTCTCATAGAATTCTTCATCGCTCTGCATAGGAGGCTGATTAGGAATCATGACAACTTTTTGCCCAACCTCGTAGGTTCCTGTAGGGTCAGAAATAACGGTTCCACATGACTCGTGAATCATTGCCATTGGAAGCTTTTTATTCAAAATCTTGGGGTCACGTTTTCCTTGGTAGTAACGCTGATCCGCATGACAGACCGCCATATAATTAGGGCGGATGAGAATATGATTCTCTTGATCTATAGCCTCTTCCTGGTATTTGACGTTGATAAACTTGGGCTTTGTTAGTTGATAAATTTGATTAATCATTTCACTAGTCTTTCTCAATCATACTTTTTGCAATTTTCAAATCTGTCACTGTTGTGATTTTTAGATTTGAATATTCACCCTTAGCCAAGGCCACATCTTTTCCTTTGATTACAAAGATCTTACATGCATCTGTCAAGATTTCCTTCTCTTCAGCAGAGAGAGAGCCATAAAGGTCCATGAAGTCCTTGCAACGGAATGTTTGAGGTGTTTGTCCTTGATAGAGGTGAGCACGATTTGGAATATCTGTAATAAATTGACCATTAGTACTTTCAACGATAGTATCAACCGCTTCTACCACTGTGTCCACTGCATCATGATTTTGAGCAAGTTGGATATTGTCCTGAATCATGCGAAGCGTAATGAACGGACGAACAGAATCGTGGGTAACAACGATGTCCTCTGGTGTAAGCGGACGATAAGCATCGATGGCTTTAATGATTTTCTCAATACTCGTATTACGGTCTGCACCACCTTTTGTAATGATGATACGATCCTTATGGAGAGGTAGATATTTATCTACAAGATCCTCTGCATGGGAAACCCAGTCTCCATGGACACCAACTACAATTTTTTCAATGCNTGGTTCCAAGACAAATTTTTCAATTGTATGAATCAAAATAGGTCGATCACCTAGCTCTAAAAATTGTTTTGGCAAATTACTAATTCCCATGCGAGTACCAGTTCCACCGGCAAGAATTCCTGCATAAATCATCTATTTTCTCCTTTGTCTTACTAAAAAAACTTATTCTCTCTATTATACCACAATCTAGTCCTATCATGAAAGAAATACCGAACCTCCCTTTCTAGAATAGGAGGATTAAGCAGTTCTATTCTTCAAAGAAACTAGTCCATTTCTAGTAATGACTAGGAATTCTATAGCAATTACTAATAAATGGCTGTGAAATTTTAGAGTTCTTCAGAATAATATAATTTCCTTAAAGAAAACTTAAATTTATATTTTCTTAATACAAGAAAAAGTTAGGAAATGATAAATGTCCAATAGAGACACACTTCCTAACTTCTTATTTTTAGTAAAACTCACAAGTCTTACTCTTCCTTATCTTGATTTTCAGTTCCTTTGACTGCTTTTTTAAATTCGGATAGCATTTTACCGATTGACTCGCCTAATTCAGGCAATCGTTTTGGTCCAAAAATCAAGAGAGCTCCTAAAACGATGATAATTAATCCTGGTGCTCCGATATCACGTAAAATTCCCATATCTCGCTCCTTTCTGCTTGCGTTTCATAATGTGTTTGCTGATGGCAATACTCAATTCATAGAGTAATATCAAGGGGGCAGTCATTGCTAAATCACTGACAAAATCAGCTGGTGTCAAGATGACTGCAAGTACCAATAAGATAAAATAGGCATATCGGCGATAAGCAATCAATAATTCTGGTCCAATGAGTCCAATTGACGTCAAAAAGGCAATGATAACTGGCAATTCAAAAATCAGAGCCAAGGGTAAGGTCGTTTGAAAAACAAAGGACAGATAATTTTGGGCGGTTAACTGCGTTTCAAATAGTCCTTCTCCTAACCCTAATAAAACCTGAAGTAAGGCTGGTGTTACAAAGTAAAAACCAAAAGCCAGTCCAACTAGAAAACAAAGGAAACTAGCTGGAATATAGGCAAAGACTGCTCTAGCTTCTCCCTTCTTTAAACCAGGTTTGATGAAAGACCAAATATGATACACTGTGTAAGGTAGGGTGATGGTAAAGGCCATCAGACTAGCCAAACGTATGTATATCCATAAAATATCATTAGGGCCTAAAACAATCAACTTTTGATGAAAAGATTGGGTCACATACTGGTAAAGCTGGTCTGCACAAAGCAGAGAGACACAGAATACCAAAAAGAAACAAATAACCACTGCCAATAATCTCTTTCTAAATTCTACCAGATGTTCAACGATTGTCAATTCTTTTCTATCCATCTATTTTTCACCCTGTCTGAAAGTGACAATCAAGACAATAATAACAAAGACTAGCTGGCTAACCAAGCCTTCCCAACTTGGATAAATTCCAAGCAAATCAATCGTTGGAAAGCCTGTCAGTAAGTGATTTGGTGCCATATTGGTCAACTGAAGAGCATGGATACTAACTCCCAGCATCTTGAATGCCAAAGCATAAATCATCCAAGTCAGGATAAAGAAGACTTTATGTGGCAGGAAGAATTGACTAGCCTTGTTCATCACGATGGCAATAACTACCAGAATCAGCAAGGCCAGTGAAATTCCCAAGACAAATTCAAAACTGGAAATTCTTGGTAAAATCCCAACATAAAAAAGAATGGTTTCTGCTCCCTCACGGAAAACAGCTAGAAAACTGAGGGCAAACATGGAAATAAAAGAGCCTGTTTTGGTCACTGTTTCCATTTGTGACTCCATAAAGGTATTCCATTTTTTGACTGAAGATTTACTGTGAAGCCAGATTCCAATCAAAATCATCATAGCTACCGCAAAAATCCCCACTGCTCCTTCGATGATTTCACGATTGGATCCTGATGTTACTGCTGGAAAGGCAATTTGCAGGATGAAAGCAATGACAAGACTTGCCATGATTCCTGTGATAGCACCACCATAAACCCACTTGAGCCCTTTTCGCATCTTGGCTGCTTTCAAGGTTGTTACCAAGGCCATAACGATTAAGAGAGCCTCTACACCTTCTCTTAGAAGAATCAGCATGGCATCAAAGGCATTGTAACGTGCGCTGGTATCAATTTGTGATAAATCTGCAATCAGTTTTTCTAATTTTTCTTGGTATTCCTTTTCGCTTCCCTTGACCATAATCACAGGGCTTTCGCTTTCCACTCGTGCATAGAGGGATGGATTGGTCGTGCTGACAGAACCCTCAATCGTTGGCCAGATAGTGATGAATTCCTTCATACTAGCTGCTCCTGCTGCTTGGTCACCAGCTTGGAATTGTTTCAAAGCCTTTGTCAAAAAGGCAATGCCGTCTTTGAGAGTCAAATCCGAAGATGTTGCTGCTACTTCTTTCCCAGTTACAAAATCATCAATGGCCTTTTTTAAGTCTTCAAAGGAAGTCTGGATGGAGTTAAAATCTGTAGGTTCGGTTTCTATGCTACTACGCAGGAAGGAAATAGCTGTTTCAACACGGCCATAATGGGCTGTACTATTGTCACGAACCACACTTTCATTGATGGTCCAAGTGGAATTCATTTTCTTAAAGGCTTCTCGCACTTTTTCCAAATCTTTAGAAGCAATGGCTTGTCCCAAGGCTTCAAAACGAGGACTTAGACGGTTTACCAATTTTTCCTTTTCCGCATCTAAGTCAATAGGATTTTGTTCTTTTTCAAAAGCTAATAGGGCTGCAGAAAGTTCAGTGAGTTTTTCTTCAGTAATCTCACCTGATTGAGTTAACTTTTCCTTAACAACCTTACCAGCTTCAGAATTGCTGTCTTCTATTCTTTCGAAGTCTGATGCCATCTCTTTAACAAGATTCTGTGCCTCAGACTGATTCCCATTTTTCACTGATTTAGACGCATCTGTGATTTTTACAAAGTAAGAACTCAGACTTTCTTGGGCACCTACTGGGGAAAGAATTAAAAGTGACAAAGCTAAAACCAGCAACCAGCTTCTAGCCTTCCAATAATTTCTGACCAATGTAGCCTCCTTTCTCCACACCACCAAAGCAAGCAAAGAGTCCACTACCGATGTGAATGATATATTCATTCATCTTATCTGTAGCACCTAGATTGGTTTGAACTTTAACAAAGTTATCAGGATCTTTTTGGAAAGAAATAAAGAGCAAGCCCGTATCAAACTGACCAGTCTTTTCATCAATCCCATCAGAGTATGAATAAGAACGACGTAAAAGGGGCTTGTCCACTTCCTTAGCCAAACGGACATGCGAATCATCAGGTAAGAGACTTAAATCAACTTCGTCAAACTCATTTTTCTTCCCAAACGGAGCACCACTTTCCTTGTAACGACCAAAGGTATTTTCTTGTTCTTCAAGACTAGTCCGATCCCAGGTCTCTAAAAACATCTGAATCCGACGAACTGCCATATAAGATCCATTTTCCATCCAGTCCTTACTATCAGCCCAGATAACACGATCAAAGTCTTGCTCCTTGGTTGGATTTGCTGTCCCATCCTTAAAACCAAAGAGGTTACGCGGTGTCTCCATTCGATCCCCGATTGCGGCAAAACCAGACTGACTCCAACGAAGGGTCACTGCATTTCTCCCCTTACGAATGAGGTTACGAATCGCATGAAAGGAGACCTGCTCATCATCGGCACAAGCCTGAATCACAATATCTCCACCTGTATATTTTTCACGCAATTGCTCTTTAGGAAAAGGCGGTAAATCCCTGAAAACTTGAGGACGCTTGTTTTCCAAGTTCATCTTTTTCAAGAAACTCGCAGAAACACCAAAAGTTAGCGTCAAACGATGAGGATTGAGCCCGACTGTTTCACCAGTATCGCTCGGAGGCAAGAGAGTATTTTTCCCATCTTTTTTGACCAATTCCCCCTCGACCAATTTGGCACTATAATCCGTCCAATCCTTAAACAACTGGATAATCTTATCCTTATCCGTCGTATGCAAGTCCAAGACCACAAAATAAATATTCTTTTGCATGGGCGTACTAATCCCAGCTTGATGCTTGCCATAAAAAGCAATTTTTTCATTTCCGTACGAGATTTTTTCCTGACTTCCTAGCTTAGGTGCGAAAAAAGCAGAAGCACCAGAGAGTCCTAGCGCTAAACCAGCCCCTCCAATCCCTGCTTTTTTTAGAAATTCTCGACGGTCCATTTTCTTCTCAAAAAACTTTTCGTCTTTTTCAGTCATGACTCTTATTCTCCACTAAGAAATTTACCCATTTGTGACAGAGGTTCACCAAGTTTTGTCACAGCTTCTGACAATTCTTTGGTATCTTCTTTTGTCAAATCAGTATAGAGCTTGTAGTGTTCCTTGTCGATCATGTGTTTGTCCAACAAGCTATTAACAGATTTGAAATCTGCTTCCAATTCTTTAACTAGGTTGGCGTCTGATTTTTCAAGTAAAGGTTTAAAGAGTTGGAAAATCTTCTCAGCTCCTTCGATATTGGCACGGAAGTCATACAAGTCTGTATGTGAGTAAATTTCCTCTTCGCCCGTAATCTTGCTTGTTGCTACTTCGTTAAGCAAGTCCACTGCCCCAGTCAACATAACCTTGTAATCCACATCTACAGTTGCAATCTTGGCTTTCAATTCCTTGATATCATTGACCAACTGATCGCCATAGCTTTCAGTTCCTTTAGTTGTATTGTCTTCCCAAAGGATACGCTCGATACGGTGGAAACCTGACCAACCTTCTTCTGTCTTGTTTTCGTCCATGTAGTCTGCCAAACGGAAGTCAATCTTGACATCTGACTCACCAAAACTCTCGGCAATCGGTTCTGAACGCTCATAAGACATACGAATCAGTGGATAGACCTTCTTTGCCTCTTCTAATTTGCCTTCTTTCAACAGTTTGACAAAGCCTTCCGTATCTGTCAAGAGTTTATCAATTTGCTCTTGCACAAAAGTTTTATAGTCAGAAGTGGCCTTATCAAGCATTTTTTGCTTGTCTTCAGACAAGGCTGTCACCTTAGAGGAATCGGTTGTATCTGCTGATTTTTCAAACCTAACAGCACAAGCTGTCAATAGCAAGGCTGAAGATAAAAGGACAAAACCTAGTTTTTTCATTGTTTACTCCTATCGGTTCAGGAAACCTGAATTAATTTTACGTTTCATTATACCATGTTTTCACTCATTTTTCAATAAATTTTCAGAAAATTTAATGTTTAAACTATTAAAGTTCACTTACAAGATATAGACATTTATGTATAATGTTGATAAAATGTAAGTTAATAAATGTCTTATGAAGGAGAAACTTGATTCTTATGAAAAAATTCATATCTCTAACTACTCTCTGCCTTGCAAGTTTGCTTTTAACGGCCTGCAAACCTCAGACTGAAAACACTTCCTCAGCAAGTTCTGAAACAACTACTTCTAGTAGCAGTTCGCCTACTTCCACATCGGAAGAGAAGAAAATAGATTACACCCTATATAATCCTGTCCTTAAAGAATATGCAACAGTACTAGATGGTTCTCCTGCTTCACCTACAGAGGTCAATTCAAAAGCAAACTTAAAAAATGGTCATCCTAACGAATATTCTGGATTACAATACAGCCTGTATGATTTAGATCAAAATGGTACGGACGAACTTTTGATTGCCCTAAAAACGGATTCTAACTATTACGATTTATTAGATATTCGAACTCTAAAAAATGGTGAAGTTATTCGACTGACCAATGCAGAAAATAATCTGGATTTTATTGGTGAGCGCGTTCATTTTAATCCTTTAGAAAATGGCTATTTCCAATTATCTACCCGAATATCTTATAATCAAATCCAAGTCAAACTATACAAGTTGAATCAGGATGGTACACAGTTAGAGTTAGTTAGCGAATCAGATACAGAAGAGGGACTGGGGACAAAACCACCTTCCCTTGATATAAGATCTTTCTCTTGGAAGTCTGTCACAAGTTTCATAAATGGAGAAACTAGCCTTCCGTCAGAAAGTAAAGGGATGGATATTTCTGCAATTCAAAATGGGGATTTTTCTAGTGTCGCAGGAACTTGGAAAAATAGTACAGGTATTGAATTCACCTTTGACAAAAATGGTTTAGTAAATGATCATTCCAAGGTTTCAATTGAACATGCTAAAGAAATTGATCACTATCTTAAGGCGAACTTCCTTTCTAAAGATGGAGGAGCTGGTGCAGCTATTGCCTTTTTACCTGCAGGAACTCCTTTAACCATGTCTGTCACCTCTTCTCCAGATAATGGTTATACCGACTCATCTGATATCACACAAGACCGCTTATGGTTTGGACAACAACTAATCAATGGTAGTACTGAGGGATTTTTCTACAAAGTAAAATAGTGCCGGTAAACCCTTAAAGCTGCCATAGAATATCTACTTAGAAAAAGATTAGACTTTTAACCTCAAAATTGAATATCTATCCTATATTTTTATTTCCTCTAGATTCTTTTCGATGCT
>NZ_RJOG01000023.1:0-27741 GCF_003942965.1 Streptococcus mitis
CCAGCCATCTATGTCGCGTAAGGGTAACAGCCCAGACAACGGCATGATGGAATCCTTCTTTGGTATTTTGAAATCCGAAATGTTTTATGGTTACGAGACCAGCCATCTATGTCGCGTAAGGGTAACAGCCCAGACAACGGCATGATGGAATCCTTCTTTGGTATTTTGAAATCCGAAATGTTTTATGGTTACGAGAAGACGTTTAAATCACTTAATCAATTGGAGCAAGCTATTGTAGACTATATTGATTACTACAACAATAAACGCATTAAGGTAAAATTAAAAGGACTTAGTCCTGTGCAATACAGAACTAAATCCTTTACTTAAATTATTTGTCTAACTTTTTGGGGTCAGTACAGAAAGAGTTGGGAAACCAGCTCTTTTTTGAAAATAAATCTTCATTTTGAAAATCATCAAAAAAATGGTATAATGGTAGGAAAAGATTCGGCTAAAAGTAATAGTGCTTTTAGAATAAAAGGGAAAGTAACCCTATAATCAAGATAAACTAAGCTTTCGGAGGAAAAATGAGTAATATCAGTTTAACAACACTTGGTGGTGTGCGTGAAAATGGGAAAAATATGTATATCGCTGAAATCGATGGATCTATTTTCGTTTTGGATGCAGGTCTGAAATACCCTGAAAACGAACAACTAGGGGTGGACGTAGTTATTCCAAATATGGACTACCTTTTTGAAAATAGCGACCGTATCGCTGGCGTCTTCTTGACCCATGGACATGCAGATGCTATTGGTGCTCTGCCTTATCTCTTGGCTGAAGCCAAGGTACCTGTATTTGGCTCTGAGTTGACCATTGAGTTGGCAAAACTCTTTGTCAAAGGGAATGACACAGTTAAGAAATTTAATGATTTCCATGTCATTGATGAGGATACGGAGATTGATTTTGGAGGGACAGTGGTGTCCTTCTTCCGTACGACCCACTCTATCCCAGAAAGTCTGGGTGTTGTCTTGAAGACAGCTGAAGGTAGTATCGTTTATACAGGTGACTTCAAATTTGACCAGACAGCTAGTGAATCTTATGCCACAGACTTCGCTCGTTTGGCAGAAATCGGTCGTGATGGAGTTCTAGCTCTTCTTAGCGATTCAGCCAATGCAGATAGTAATATCCAAGTGGCTAGTGAAAGTGAAGTTGGGGATGAGATCACTCAAACCATTTCGGACTGGGATGGTCGTATCATCGTTGCAGCAGTAGCCAGCAACCTCTCTCGTATCCAGCAGGTGTTTGACGCTGCGGATGCAACAGGCCGTCGTGTGGTTTTGACAGGATTTGATATTGAAAATATCGTCCGTACTGCTATTCGCCTCAAGAAATTATCTCTAGCTAATGAGAGTCTTTTGATTAAGCCAAAAGATATGTCTCGTTTTGAAGACCATGAGTTGATTATCCTTGAGACAGGTCGTATGGGTGAGCCTATCAACGGTCTTCGCAAGATGTCGATTGGTCGCCATCGTTATGTGGAAATCAAGGATGGTGACCTGGTCTATATTGTAACGACACCGTCTATCGCCAAAGAAGCGGTCATGGCACGTGTGGAAAATATGATTTACCAAGCTGGAGGAGTTGTCAAGCTGATTACTCAAAGCTTGCGCGTGTCAGGGCACGGAAATGCGCGTGATCTTCAATTGATGATCAACCTTTTGCAACCTAAGTATCTCTTCCCGATTCAAGGGGAATACCGCGAGTTGGATGCCCATGCTAAGGCTGCTATGGCAGTTGGGATGTTGCCAGAATGTATTTTCATCCCTAAAAAGGGAACCAGCATGGCTTATGAGAATGGAGACTTTGTCCCAGCTGGCGCAGTTTCGGCAGGCGATGTCTTGATTGACGGAAATGCTATCGGTGATGTTGGTAATGTAGTCCTTCGTGACCGCAAGGTCTTGTCAGAGGACGGTATTTTCATCGTAGCAATTACAGTTAATCGTCGTGAGAAGAAAATCGTGGCCAAGGCTCGTGTTCATACGCGCGGGTTTGTTTATCTCAAGAAGAGTCGCGATATTCTCCGTGAAAGTTCAGAATTGATTAACCAAACGGTAGAAGATTATCTTCAAGGAGATGACTTTGATTGGGCAGATCTTAAAGGGAAGGTTCGTGATAATCTGACCAAGTATCTCTTTGACCAAACCAAACGTCGTCCAGCTATTTTACCAGTAGTCATGGAAGCAAAATAATCTTTGAAATAAACAGAGAGAAAGTCGAGTTTCGGCTTTTTCTTATAGAAAAATAGAGGAAAAATTATGGCAGTAATGAAAATCGAGTATTACTCACAAGTTTTGGATATGGAGTGGGGAGTGAATGTTCTCTACCCTGATGCCAATCGAGTGGAAGAACCAGAGTGTAACGATATTCCCGTCTTGTACCTTTTGCATGGGATGTCTGGCAATCATAATAGTTGGCTCAAGCGAACCAATGTAGAACGCTTACTTCGAGGAACCAATCTCATCGTTGTTATGCCCAATACCAGCAACGGTTGGTATACCGATACCCAATATGGTTTTGACTACTACACGGCTCTAGCAGAGGAATTGCCACAGGTTCTGAAACGCTTCTTCCCTAATATGACTAGTAAGCGTGAAAAGACCTTTATTGCTGGTCTCTCCATGGGAGGCTACGGCTGCTTCAAACTGGCTCTTGCTACAAATCGTTTTTCTCATGCAGCTAGCTTTTCGGGTGCATTGAGCTTTCAAGATTTTTCTCCTGAGAGCCAAGATTTGGGCACGCCAGCTTACTGGAGAGGTGTGTTTGGAGAGATTAAAGATTGGACAACTAGTCCCTATTCACTTGAAAGTCTGGCTAAAAAATCGGATAAAAAGACCAAGCTGTGGGCTTGGTGTGGCGAGCAGGACTTCTTGTATGAAGCCAATAATCTGGCAGTGAAAAATCTCAAAAAACTGGGCTTTGCTGTGACCTATAGTCATAGCGCTGGAACTCACGAGTGGTATTACTGGGAAAAACAATTGGAAGGATTCTTAGCAACCTTGCCAATCGATTTTAAATTAGAAGAGAGATTAGGTTAATTTTAGACGATAATCACTTAAATATTTCAAAATGAAATGAAAATTTGTTTTCACTAGACTTTTCAAGTGAAAGTAGTAAAATAGTATGAGATCCTATTGTAAAGAGAGTAAACTATGTATCATTATAAAACCGATATTCCTTCGTCAGAGCATGATGATTTTGTCAAGCAACATGCTTTAATCAATATCTTACAGAGTAGCGCTTGGCAAGAAGTCAAATCTGATTGGCAACATGATAGACTTGGTATTTACAAAGATGATAAATTGCTTGCTGTGGCTAGTATTTTAATAAAATCTCTTCCGTTAGGTTATAAAATGTTTTATATATCAAGAGGCCCGATCTTAGACTACAGAGACAAAGAACTATTAGAGTTTGTCATTAAATCTATAAAATCATATGCACGTAGCAAACGAGCGATTTTTGTAATTTTTGACCCTAGTATTTGTCTATCTCAAACACTAGTAGGTCAAGAAAAGATAAAACTTTCTGATAACCTTATTATCCTTGAGAGACTAAAGAAGCTGGGAGTGAAGTGGTCAGGACTTACGAGTGACATGGGTGATACGATTCAACCTCGAGTTCAGGCGAAAATATACAGAGAAAATTTTAGTGAAGAATCTCTATCAAAATCAACAAAACAGGCTATTCGAACAGCTCGTAATAAAGGAATTGAAATTCAAGTTGGTGGCATTGAATTATTGGATTCATTTTCAGATTTGATGAAAAAAACTGAAAAAAGAAAAGATATCCACTTGAGAAATCAAGATTATTATAAAAAAATATTAGATAATTTCAAGGGACACTCTTATATTACACTTGCAAGTCTTGATGTAGTAAAACGTTTCAAGGAATTAGAAGAGTTGTTAGTCAAAAACAAAGCTGTGGCAGAAACATTTAAGGACTCAACTAGAGAGTCAAAAGTGAAAGATAATTTGCAAGAAAAAGAACGTTTAGAAGAGGAATTACTTTTCTTGCAGGACTACATCAATAGAGGGGAGTTCAAAGTGCCTTTATCTGCGACATTGGTTGTAGAATTTGGTCAGGTTTCTGTCAATTTATATGCCGGTATGGATGATATGTTTAGGCGCTACAATGCTCCAATTTTAACGTGGTATGAAACGGCTCGCTATGCCTTTGAACGTGGGAATTTATGGCAAAACTTAGGTGGAATAGAGAATTCCCTAGATGGTGGTCTTTATCGATTTAAAGCAAGTTTTAATCCGACTATCGAAGAATTAATGGGTGAATTTACATTGCCAACACACCCTCTTTATCCTTTGTTGAGATTTGCTCTCGATCTTCGTAAAAAATTAAGAAAAAAACATAGTTAAAATAAGTAAATGATAGAAAATGGTTTCATTTTAGATGGGTTTTAATGCTACGTTACTTCATATTTGAGATTTACCCAGCGTTACTATTAGAAGATAAGCAAGAGAGAATTAGATTCGTTCTCTCTTTTTTAATATCTAAAAGTTACTATTATAAAAAGCTAGCAAATGTAAGGGTTTTAATCAATGAAAATATTTGTAATAATACAAAGTTATGCAATAACAACAAAGTTTTTTTGAATAATTGTTTAATTAGAATTGAGACTAATATTCAGAAAATTACATCAACAACAATTGGAAAAAATAGGATGAAATGCTTTATTGAATGGAGTTTGTTCTGAAAATTTGAAACATTTAAACTAACAAACATAAAAAATAATTATGTTTTATTATGAATTTTTAAGACAAATAACTTGAACAATTAAATTAGAAATGGTACTATGAATATACATGTTAATTGTGAATGATATAAAATTTCCTCTCAACTACGTAAAAAGATGTTGAGGGATTTTTTGGGATTTTTAACTAACATGATGAAAATAAAAGGAGGTTGTTGGTTTCAATGAAATGCAAGCAACAACAAGATTTTAGAGTAGAAAAATACATCCGTTATGGGATTCGTAAATATAGCTTTGGAGCAGCATCAGTAGCGATTGCGGCTGGTTTGATGTTCCTTGGAAATGGTGCAGTATCTGCGTCAGAAATAGCAGTTGATGGGAATGTTTCTGATGTGGCAGTAGTATCACCTAATACAGAAGATAATAGTGCTAAGGATAAAGTTGCCACTCCTGCAGTAGCTGATAAGGAAGTTAAAGAGGAAACTAAACCTGAAGTAGCGACTCCTAAAGTGGAAGAGTCTAAGAAGGAAGACGCACCAAAATCTGCTGAAGAAGTTACAAAAGAAGAAGCTGCTCCTAAACTAGACAAGTCTCAACTTGAGTCTTATGTGAATGAAGTAGCTGGGAAACTCGCTGCTGGAAAATATGCAAACAAGACAGACGAAAGTTTAGCTCTTTTGAATGCAGATTTGGAAGCGGCAAAAGCAGCTCTTTCAAGTGCTACAAGTCAAGATGAGTTAAAAGCTGTTTACAACAAACTTGTAACAACTGTAAACTCAAAACTACAAAACAAACCAGTAGAGAAAACAGAAACACCAGTAGTTGACACTACAAATGGTAAAGAAACTGTAGGGAAAAAAGCTGAGAACACAGAGAAAAAATCTGACTCAAACGCAATTGAAAATACAGGTTCTAAAGATGAACGTAATGGTAAAGAACTAGTCGAAGGTTCACACTTACGTTCAGCTAATGAAGGATACACAGCTGCTTCTACAGAACTAAGAAAAGAAAATGGTGAATTCCTTGGATCTACAGGTAAATCTTACAAAGTACTAGATGGTAACTCTAACTATAAAGTTTATGTTCATGGATATCAATCTGAGAACACTGATGTGCCAGCGGCTAATAGTGGACAAGCCGGGGTTAGTGGACGTACTGATATTCCTTTATCAAAAACAGNAGCTCAAAAGCTTGGTCGTGAAGCAGAATTATGGAAAGGTAAAATTCGTGCTACAGGAAAAGCTAATGGGAAAACAACATGGGGAGCAGGAGGTGCTTATGAGTACCTAGCTACAGAAATCTATGGTTATACTTTTGAACAAGGAAATCATTATGTTTATCTTACTGATGTGAAAAAACGTTTTAGTTTATCACCAGAAGCAACTGCTGCAGGATACACAATTGCAAAAATTGAAGCGAGCAACTTACCACCAGGATTAGGTTATAATGCTGATAAAGATACTGTGGAAGGATATGTAGCATCTACTCTTCAAAACGGTGTATATGACATGCGTTATGTTCTAACTGTAGAGAAAGATGGAGCTACTCAGCAAGTTACTTTCAGAGACTTAACAGCTGGATGGGTAGGATGGCAAGATTCATCTGCACCAGTTATTCAAGGAAAATCAAAATTAGTAACAATAGGCGACCAAGTCAATCATAATATTAAATATGTTGATAACGATGGAATGACTCGTGATGAAAGAGCTGATTATGTATACAGAGATGGTGGAGAAAAAGTTGTTGCCGGTTCAAAAACTGCTCCTAAAAAAACAAGTGGAGCAACCTTTACTGCAGTTGATGGATCTAAAGTAAATACCGAGAACGGACCACAAACTGTCACAGCGCATACTGCCTTAAATGGTAATTATACAGGAAACAAAACTTCGATAAATGATGTTGTACCAGGATTAAATTATAATCCACAAAATGGAGATATTACTGGAACAGCAACAGAAGCTGGTATTTTCACAGCGGCTGTTTATGCAAAAGACTATAACAATACAACCAATGCGAGAAATATGGATTGGAATATGTATGGTCAAGAAGCTCATGAAAACATTACTATTGCTGTAGCACCAAAAATTACAGTATCTAACGTAGAAGCATATGCTACAAAAGTGCCAGTAACTGTTTCAAATGGAGCTAACACAGCAGAAATTACAATGCCTGATGGTACTGTAACTAAATTAGCAGTTAAGGATGGAAACTGGACAGTAGCAGCTGGAACAACAAATACTGCTGTAAATGAAGGAGATGTACTAGGAGCAGCTTCTACAATAGCACCTTCAAAATTCAATATTCCGGTAACATCTGATGCTACACAATACGTAGGTGTAGATAGCATCGCAGCAAAAGCAACAACTGATAAGGTAAAAGCAAACATTCAACGTGAATTTGCTATGGTAACTGACGCAGCAGGGAATACGTATAAAGCGGAATTTAACCGTGCAACAGGTAAATATTCGTTACCTACTGAAAAAGCTTATGAACTAAAAGACAATGGTAATGGCACATCAACTCTTATTGAACGTCGTGTTTATACAGATGCGCAAGCAAATGGTGATGTTAAGTTCGTTGTTTATGAGTTTGAACGTACATGGAATACAACATCTTCAGCGTCAACCTTAGTGGACAAGATTGCTGAAATCCGTAAAAATGGTGAGGTAACTGCAGTAGGTAATGTTACACGTACAGAGACTCTAGTTAAAAAAGATAACACATCTTCAGAACAAGGGATGGTAGTTACAGTAAGTTATGACTCAGTAACAAATCAATGGACATCTTCTGACGGAACAGCAGTAACAGCTAAAAAATCAAATGCTGGTTGGGAAGTTGAAACAGCATCAGGATTTAAAGGGTATGTAGCATACCGTGAAGCAAGCTCAACAGACGTAGCATCAATTCAAAATGCTAAACCAGCTGGGACATCAACAAGTTACTCAGAAGTAAAAGATGCTTCAGTAGATTTACTAAAATCAGAAAAAGCTAACGTTGATTTCACAGATACTATCGATGATAAATCAGATGATGCACAATCAGAAACAATTAAAACAAAAGTAACAGTAACAGCTCCAGACGGAAGCCAAAAAGTATTCGATGCGGCAAAAGCAGAAGAAGCAGCGTACATCACAGCTCAACGTACAGCGGCAGCTAAAACTCAAGCGGCAGCAACAGCTGTAAAAGAACAACAAGATGCACAAAACGAACTAGCTCGTCTTCAAGAACTATTAGATCGTTCAACAAGAACTGTAGAAGATGCGCAGAAAGCATTAGATGACTTGAAATTACGTACAATTTCGCCAACAGCTCAAGAATTAGCAGAAAGAAAACTTGCTAATGTAAAAGCCTTCAAAGCATCTATCGAGGAGCAATTAGCAACAGCTCAAGCAAATCTTTCAACAAAAAATACTGAAGTAGAGTCAGCACGTACAGCAGCTTCAGAAGCTGAAAAAGCTGTAGAGTCAGCACGTGAAGCACTAAAAACAGCTGCAGCAGCAAACTTAGCGAACCCAGAAATCGCAGCTTACACATTAGGTCAATATGGAAGCTATAAAGTTACAGTAAGAGCAGTAGACTCAAACGGTGTTGTAACGACTCCAACAGTAGGAGGAACAGATTCAGGTGAAGTAACTGATGATGCAGTAGCAGAAACAACTTACTACATCGTTGTACCTAAACCAGAAATCTCAGGTGGTGCACAAGATACTCCACAAAGTGATACTATGGAAAAAGGATTCAAGACTGGTCTTCCTGAAAACTCTACAGTATCTGATTACAAACTAGTAGATCCAGCAACCGGAGAGAAAAAAGACTCTGTAACTACAGATGAAGGGACTTATACCGTAGATCCAACAACAGGAAAAGTAACGTTCACACCAGCTCAAGGATATATCGGAACTGCTAAACCAATTTCGGTTGTAGCAAATGTAACGATTCCAGGAGATGATGGTAAACCAGTAACAGTAGAAGCATCAACTACTTATACACCAACAGTTTATGGTGTAAAAGGCAACGATGATACTACTAAAGATGTTCAAGGAGCAGTCCAAACTTCTAAAACAGGAAGTGAAAGATTCTCTGAACTAAACACTCCAGAAAACACACCAGATGGTACAAATGTTGATCTAACTACAGCTAAATACTCGTTAGAAGGTGCTGATAATGAAGGAAAAGTTGTTGTGCCAAACGAAGGAACTTATGAGATTAACCCAACAACAGGTGTCGTAACATTCACCCCACTTCCAACATTCACAGGAACAGCTCAAGGTGTTGATGTAAAAGTAACAGCTAATGCAACCGATAAAGAAGGAAATGCTGTAGAAGTATCTGCTAAAGGGAACTATACTCCAGTTGTAGAACCAGTAACTCCAACAGCAGATCCAGCAACTTCAACAGATATTCAAGGTGCAACTCAAGAACAACCTGTAACATTTAACGATTCGAAAACAACAATCGATGGTGTTGAGAAAAAAGTACCAATCGATTCAACAACATACACATTATTAGACGAAAATGGTAACCCAGCTACAGAAGTACCAGCTAAAGATGCGACTGGAAAAGTAGTCGGTACTTATACTGTTAAGAATGTGGATGGAAAAGCAGTTGCAGTATTTACACCAACTGATAAAACATATGTAGGTAAAGTAGAACCAGTAACTGTTCAAGCCAAAGATAAAAACGGAACTCCTGTAACAACTACTTATACACCGAACATTACACCGGTAACACCAACAGGAACTCCGACAACTTCTGAAGGAATCCAAGGTTCACCTCAAGAAGGAACTCCAACATTTACGCAAGGACACCCAGTTGCTCCAATTAAAATTGATGCAACTCAGCCTGCAAAATTAGTAGACCCAACAACAGGTAAAGCAACAGATGAACCAACAATTCCAGCTAAAGATGCAACAGGAAAACAAGTTGGTACATACACAATTGATCCAACAACAGGAAAAGTAACCTTCACACCGAATAAAGACTTCGTAGGTACACCAGTACCAGCAACAGTAGAAGTAAAAGACGCGAATGGAACACCAGCAACAGCGACTTATACACCAACTGTTAAACCAGTGACTCCAATCGGTAAAATGGCATTCACAGAAGATATTCAAGGTGCAACTCAAAGCGGTAAACCAGCCTTTGAAGGTGGTAAAACAACTGTTAATGGTAAAGAAGAAACTGTACCAATGGACGACACTGTACCAGCAACATTTGAAGACGGTTCAACTAAAAAAGTAGTACCAAACGAAGGTACTTACACAGTAGCTCCAGATGGTACAGTAACATTCGTACCAGAGAAAACATTCTCAGGTAAAGGTACGACTTTAACAGTTATCCGTAAAGACAAAAACGGAACACCAGCTCGTGGAGAATACACAGCGGTCGTTCACCCAGTCACACCTACAGGATGGGATGTCATCTCTGCAGATATCCAAGGTCAAGAACAACACGGAAAACCTAAGTTCAAAGGTGGAACAGTAGAAATCGGTGGAGAAGAGAAAACAGTAGAAATCGACAAAGCTGTTGCTCCAGTAGTACTTGATCCAGCAACAAAACAACCAGTAGCAGTAGGAACTCCAATTAAAGTTGAAGGAGAAGGGGAATATACTCTTAGAGAAGATGGAACAGTTGATTTCGTTCCTGAGAAAACGTTCGTTGGTGAAGCGAAAGGGGTAATCGTTCAACGTGTTGATAAACTTGGACAACCAGCTATCGGTAAATATCGTCCAATCGTTATCGGAGCTAAACCGAAAGCACAACCAGCTACATCACAAGATGTTCAAGGTCAAGTTCAAAAACAACCTGTTACATTTATTGATAGTGTGGTAGATAAAACGACTGTACCGGATATTGATCACCCAGATGTAAAAGTAGCTACTAAGAAAACTGTACCGATTGACCCAACTTCTTATACGTTATTAGATGAAAATGGACAACCAGCTACGAAAGTTCCTGCGAAAGATCCAGAAGGAAATGTAATCGGGGAATACACTCTTGAAGTAGTAGATGGTAAAGCTGTCGGAGTATTAACGCCAAATGCAACATATTACGGTGAAGTACAACCAGTACGTGTTCAAGCCGCTGATGAAAATGGTATTACAGTAGCAACTACTTACACACCATACATCACACCGGTAACACCAACAGCGACTCCAGTTACTTCAGAAGGAATCCAAGGTAAATCACAAGAAGGTACACCAACATTCAAAGAAGGTGACAAAAAAGTACCTATTAACTTAGAAAAAGCACCAAAACTAGTAGATCCAACAACTGGTAAACCAACAGATGCAACATCTGTAAAAGTACCAAACGAAGGAACTTACGAAATTGATGAAAATGGTAAAGTAACATTTACACCAGAACCAAACTTCACTGGGGAAGCTAAAGGAATTGAAGTTCAACGTGAAGATAAAAACGGTACACCAGTAAATGGTAAATACACTCCATTCGTTAAACCAGTAACACCAAAAGGTGACGATAAAGGTACTGAAGATGTTCAAGGTGCACCACAAAAATCAACACCAACATTCACAGGTGGTAAAACTACTGTTAACGGTAAAGAAGAAACAGTCGAAATTGATACTACAAAACCAGCTAAATTGGTAGATCCAACAACAGGTAAACCAACAGATGCAACAACTGTAAAAGTACCGAACGAAGGAACATACACAATTGATCCGAATAGTGGGGAAGTAACATTTACCCCAGAACCACAATTCAAAGGTAAAACTTCAGGAATTAAAGTTCAACGTGTTGATAAAAATGGAACACCAGCAACAGCGACTTATACACCAACTGTAGTACCAGTAACACCAACAGGTGAAGAAAAAACTACTGTAGGTATCCAAGGAGCAACGCAAAAAGCAACTCCAAACTTCACACCAGGTAAAACAACTGTTAATGGAGTAGAAAAAACTGTAGAAATCGATGAAACTAAACCAGCGAAATTCGTAGATCCAGAAACTGGTCAACCAACAGATAAAACTACGATTAAAGTACCGAACGAAGGAACATACACAATCGATCCGAAATCTGGAGAAGTAACATTCACACCAGAACCAAACTTCACAGGACGCGGAACAGGTGTAACAGTTCAACGTGTTGATAAAAACGGTACTCCAGCTGAATCAACATACACACCAACAGTAGTAGGAGTCACACCAAAAGGTAAAGAAGCTAAATCTAAAGACCTACAAGGTGAAACTCAAACAGGAAAACCAACATTCACAGGTGGAAAAACAACTGTAAATGGAAAAGAAGAAACAGTAGACATCGATAACGATAAACCAGCGACATTTGAAGATGGTTCAACTACAAAAGTAGTGCCAAACGAAGGTACTTACACTGTAGCACCTGATGGAACTGTAACATTCGTACCAGAACCAAAATTCACAGGTGTAGCAACAGGTGTAACTGTTAAACGTGTTGACAAAAATGGAACACCAGTAACAGCCAAATACACACCAACTGTAATCCCAGTATCACCATCTGGGGAAGATGTAACATCAGTTGGACCTAAGAACACACCTCAAGAAGGCACACCAATCTTCAAAGGTGGATCAGAAACTGTGAATGGTAAGAAGAAAACAGTAGACATCGATAACGATGTACCAGCGACATTCGAAGACGGTTCAACTACTAAAGTTGTACCGGGTGAAGGAACTTACACTGTTGATAAAGATGGAAAAGTAACATTCACTCCGGAAAAAGACTTCGTAGGTGTAACGAAAGGTGTAACTGTTAAACGTGTTGATAAAAATGGGACACCAGTCACGGCGAAATACACGCCAACAGTTCTAGGAGCAACATCAACTAAAGATGTAGAATCTGAAGGACCAAAAGGTAAAACACAATCAAATACTCCAGTATTTGAAGGAGACATTGATAAAGAGGTACCACCAACATTCGAAGATGGCTCAACTACAAAAGTAGTACCAGGTCAAGGAACTTACACTATTAATCCAAATGGAAAAGTAACCTTCACACCAGAACCAGAATTCGTAGGAACAGCAAATGGTGTAACAGTTGTTAGAAAAGATAAAAATGGTAAAACAATTTCTGCATCTTACACACCAACAGTTCGCCCAGAAACTATCTTTAGAGATAAAGAAGGCAAAGAAATTCCAAATTATCCAAGTGAAGACGGAACAACTCCTAAGAAAGAAATCCCAGGATACAGATTCGTGGAAACTGTAACGGATAATGACGGTAATACAAAACATATCTACGAAAAAGTGAAAACTTCATTCAAGGATAAAGAAGGCAAAGAAATTCCTAACTATCCAAGTGAAGAAGGAGATCAACCTAAGAAAGATATTCCAGGTTACAAATTCGTAGAGACTAAGAAGCTTGATAATGGTGATATTGAACACGTTTATGAAAAAGTAACGCCACCAGCTCCAACACCTTCACCTGTTCCTCAACCAAATCCAGGTAAACAAAATACAACAACTTGGACAGATGAAAATGGAAATCCATTGAAACCAACTGAACCAGGTTCTAAAGAACCAGGAACAATTCCAGGTTACGAATACGTCAAGACTGTGACGGATTCAAATGGAAATATCAGACATATCTTCAAGAAAGTTGAGATGCCAACTCCAAGACCGGTTGAACCAAGTCAACCAGTTTCTCCAGAAATGCCAGCAGTACCTGAGCAACCAAAACAACCAGAAACAGCTAAATATGTTGAAGGTCAAAAAGAGTTGCCAAATACAGGTACAGAAGCAAATGCTAGTCTTGCAGCACTTGGTCTTCTTGGAGTCTTGAGTGGATTTGGTCTTGTAGCTCGCAAGAAGAAAGACTAAAACGACTATCTATTTAAAGAGAAAGTTGGCTAGTTATCAACTCCATGAGTTATGAAAATCTAATACAGAGGAAGGACAATTTTGTCCTTCCTTTTATATATATTGAGCTTTAGTATCAGGTTCAAGTTTCAAAAAAGAAGCAAATATGATATACTAAAGAACGAGTNTTCTATTAGAATTGGAACAAATAATATGAAACAAACGATTATTCTTTTATACGGTGGACGTAGTGCAGAGCGTGAAGTCTCTGTTCTTTCAGCTGAGAGTGTGATGCGTGCGGTCAACTACGACCGTTTTACAGTCAAGACTTTCTTCATCAGCCAGTCAGGTGACTTTATTAAAACGCAAGAATTTAGCCAGACTCCTGGTCAAGAGGACCGTCTCATGACCAATGAAACCATTGATTGGGATAAGAAAGTTGCACCAAGTGCCATCTACGAAGAAGGAGCAGTGGTCTTTCCAGTCCTTCACGGTCCGATGGGAGAAGATGGCTCTGTTCAAGGTTTCCTTGAAGTTTTGAAAATGCCTTATGTTGGTTGCAACATCTTGTCATCAAGTCTTGCCATGGACAAAATCACGACTAAGCGTGTGTTGGAATCTGCTGGTATTGCCCAAGTTCCTTATGTGGCCATTGTCGAAGGCGATGATGTGACTTCTAAAATAGCTGAAGTTGAAGAAAAATTGACTTATCCAGTCTTCACAAAACCATCAAACATGGGTTCAAGTGTCGGTATTTCCAAATCTGAAAATCAAGAAGAACTCCGTCAAGCCTTGAAACTTGCCTTCCAATATGATAGCCGTGTCTTGGTAGAGCAAGGGGTAAATGCCCGTGAAATCGAGGTTGGGCTACTGGGCAACTACGATGTCAAAAGCACGCTTCCAGGAGAAGTAGTCAAGGATGTTGCCTTTTATGACTATGATGCCAAGTATATTGATAACAAGATTACCATGGATATCCCAGCCAAAATCAGTGATGATGTGGTAGCTGTCATGCGTCAAAATGCAGAAACAGCCTTCCGTGCCATTGGTGGCCTCGGACTATCTCGTTGCGATTTCTTCTATACAGATAAGGGAGAGATTTTCCTAAACGAGCTTAATACCATGCCAGGTTTCACCCAGTGGTCAATGTATCCACTACTTTGGGATAATATGGGAATCAGCTATCCAGAACTAATCGAGCGTTTGGTGGACCTTGCCAAGGAAAGTTTTGACAAGCGCGAAGCGCATTTGCTATAAAAATGAAAGAGAGGGTAGAAGCCAGAACTATCACTGCAAGGTGACTTGAGTTCTCGGACTTCGACCCTTTTTAAAGGAGTAGAAATGAAATTAACAATCCATGAAGTGGCTCAAGTTGTAGGAGCTAAAAATGATATCAGCATCTTTGAGGATGTTCAGTTAGAAAAAGCTGAGTTTGACAGTCGTTTAATTACTACAGGGGATTTATTTGTGCCCCTCAAAGGGGCGCGTGATGGTCATGACTTTATCGAAACAGCCTTTGAAAATGGTGCTGCTGTAACCCTGTCTGAGAAAAAGGTCGCAAATCATCCTTACATTCTAGTAGATGATGTTCTGACTGCCTTTCAGCAACTAGCAGCCTACTATCTTGAAAAAACAGCTGTTGATGTCTTTGCGGTTACGGGTTCAAATGGCAAGACAACAACCAAAGACATGTTGGCGCACTTGCTATCAACAACTTATAAAACTTACAAAACACAAGGCAACTACAATAACGAGATTGGCCTTCCTTACACAGTTCTCCATATGCCTGAGGGAACAGAAAAGTTGGTCTTGGAGATGGGGCAGGATCACTTGGGAGATATTCATCTCTTGTCAGAATTGGCTCATCCAAAAACAGCCATCGTGACCTTGGTTGGAGAAGCCCATTTGGCCTTTTTCAAAGACCGTTCTGAAATTGCTAAAGGGAAAATGCAAATTGCAGACGGTATGTCTTCGAATTCCTTGCTCTTGGCACCAGCAGATTCGATTGTAGAGGACTACTTGCCAACTGATAAAAAGGTAGTTCGTTTTGGGCAAGGGGCAGAGTTGGAAATTACCGACCTGGTAGAACGTAAGGATAGCTTGACCTTTAAGGCCAATTTCTTGGAGCAAGCCCTTGATTTGCCAGTAACTGGCAAGTACAATGCCACCAATGCTATGATTGCATCCTATGTTGCCCTGCAAGAAGGAGTTTCTGAGGAGCAAATTCGTCAGGCCTTCCAAAATCTTGAATTGACGCGTAACCGTACCGAGTGGAAGAAAGCAGCTAATGGCGCAGATATCCTATCAGATGTTTACAATGCCAATCCAACTGCTATGAAGCTGATTTTAGAGACTTTTTCTGCCATTCCAGCCAATGAAGGTGGCAAGAAAATTGCAGTGTTGGCGGATATGAAGGAACTTGGTGACCAGTCTATTCAGCTTCATAATCAGATGATTTTGAGCCTTTCGCCAGATGTGCTTGATACTGTTATTTTATATGGAGAAGACATTGCTGAATTAGCCCAATTGGCTAGTCAAATGTTCCCAATCGGTCACGTTTACTACTTCAAGAAAACAGAAGATCAAGACCAATTTGAAGACCTAGTCAAGCAGGTCAAGGAAAGCCTTGGGGCTCATGATCAAATCTTGCTCAAAGGCTCTAACTCTATGAACCTAGCCAAATTGGTAGAAAGTTTAGAACATGAAGACAAGTGATTTTGTCAAGTATTTGCAAAGAATGATTGCCATTACAGATACTGGATTAACCTTTACAAAAGATCCGTTTGACCGTGAGCGCTATGAAGACTTGCGAGGTCTTTTATCTGAAATGTTGAATCAAGCATCAGACCTTGATGCCGAAGAAGTGGCAGAAGTCTTGAAGCCAACTTCTGCTTATGCGACTCCGTTAATGGACGTCCGTGCTTGGATTGTTGAGGACGAAAAGATTTGTCTGGTTAGGGGACAAGGAGAGAATAATTGGGCTTTGTCAGGTGGCTTTGGTGAAGTCGGCTATTCTCCAACAGAAAATATTCTCAAGGAAATTGAAGAAGAAACCGGTTTTGAAGCTAAAGTAGAAAGACTACTAGCTGTTTTTGATACAAATCGTTTCCAACTACAGAGCAAGCAATATGCAAAGTTTGTTTTTGAATGTAAGCTTCTTGATGGACAATTCCAAAAAAATCAAGAAATTGCTGACCTTCAATTTTTTGCCATTGACCAACTGCCAGCCTTATCTGAAAAACGCATTACCAAGGAGCAAATAGAGATTCTTTGGCAGGTTTATCAAGGTCAGAGGGAGCAATATCTTGATTAAGAAGATGATTATCGTATTTCTAAATTCATTTTTGACAAATAGCATGGTATAATAAAATGCAGGAAAATTTTGAATTATGAGGAATACTAGATGAATTTATGGGATATTTTCTTTACGACCCAAGCAACAGAGCCACCCAAGTTTGATCTTTATTGGTATGTCAGTATATTTACACTCTTGGCCTTGACCTTTTATACAGCCTATCGCTATCGTGAAAAGAAGGTTTACCAACGATTTTTCCAAATCTTGCAGGCCGTTCAGTTAATCCTTCTTTATGGTTGGTATGGGGTCAATCATATGCCACTGTCAGAAAGTTTACCCTTTTACCATTGCCGTATGGCTATGTTTGTGGTGCTCTTGCTTCCTGGTCAGTCTAAATATAGGCAGTATTTTGCATTACTAGGAACATTTGGGACATTAGCTGCCTTTGTTTATCCAGTGCCAGATCCCTATCCTTTCCCACATATTGCCATTTTGTCCTTTATCTTTGGGCACTTAGCTCTCTTGGGGAACTCACTGGTTTATCTCTTGAGACAGTACGATGCGAGAATGCTAGATGTGAAAAGAATTTTTCTCATGACCTTTGCATTAAATGCCTTAATTTTTGTGGTCAATTTGGTAACAGGTGGAGATTACGGATTCTTGACCAAACCGCCATTGGTTGGAGATCACGGCTTAGTGGCTAATTATTTAATCGTTTCCCTGGCCTTGTCAGCAGCGATTACGTTGACAAAGAAAATCTTGGAACTATTTTTAGAACAAGAAGCAGAAAAAATGATTGCAAAGAAAGCTTAGAAATGAGCTTTCTTTTTTCATCAATACGATTTTTATAGGTTGTTTGGAATATAGGAAAGTTTGAGAAGCGAATATGAAAAAATAACAAGTAAATTTAGGAAAAACTAAGCACGATTGGATTTTTTGTGTTATAATATTCTGTGAATAGCTATACCCTGTTTTAGCTATATTGAATAGAAGTTTGAAACTTGGAAGAGAGAGGATGCGATGTAATGGCTAGAGATGGTTTTTTTACAGGCTTAGATATCGGAACTAATTCGATTAAGGTGCTGGTTGCCGAACTGAGGAATGGTGAATTAAATGTTATTGGTGTAAGCAATGCCAAGAGTAAAGGTGTAAAGGATGGAATAATTGTTGATATTGAAGCAGCAGCAACTGCTATCAAGTCAGCTATTTCTCAAGCAGAGGAGAAGGCAGGCATTTCCATCAAATCAGTGAATGTTGGTTTGCCTGGAAATCTTCTGCAAGTAGAACCAACTCAAGGAATGATTCCAGTTACATCTGATACAAAAGAAATTACAGATCAAGATGTTGAAAATGTTGTCAAATCAGCCTTGACAAAGAGTATGACACCAGATCGTGAAGTCATTACTTTTATTCCTGAAGAATTTATCGTAGATGGTTTCCAAGGTATACGTGACCCACGTGGGATGATGGGAGTTCGTCTTGAAATGCGTGGTTTGCTTTACACGGGGCCACGTACTATTCTTCACAATTTACGCAAGACAGTTGAGCGAGTAGGTGTTCAACTTGAAAACATTATTATTTCTCCATTAGCTATAGTTCGCTCGGTGCTAAATGAAGGTGAACGTGAATTTGGAGCAACAGTAATTGATATGGGTGCAGGGCAAACAAGTGTTGCTACAATCCGTAATCAAGAACTTCAGTTTACAAATATCCTTCAAGAAGGAGGAGATTATGTTACAAAAGATATCTCTAAAGTCTTGAAAACCTCACAGAAATTAGCTGAAGGTTTGAAATTGAATTATGGGGAAGCTTATCCTTCGCTCGCAAGCAATGAAACCTTCCAAGTTGAAGTGATCGGTGAAGTTGAACCGGTTGAAGTTACTGAAAAATATCTAGCAGAAATCATCTCAGCTCGTATCAAACATATCTTTGAACAAATTAAGCAAGAATTGGAAAGAAGACATTTGTTGGATCTTCCAGGTGGGATTGTTTTGGTTGGTGGTAATGCTATTTTACCAGGTGTTGTAGAACTTGCTCAGGAAGTGTTCGGCGTTCGTGTGAAGCTTTATGTTCCTAATCAAGTGGGAATCCGTAATCCAGCTTTTGCTCATGTGATAAGTTTGTCAGAATTTGCTGGTCAATTAACAGAGGTTAATCTTTTGGCACAACGAGCAGTTAAGGGTGAGGACGCCTTGCGTCATCAGCCAATTAATTTTGGTGGAATGATTCAACGTGTAACACAAGTTGCGCAATCGGCAACTATCCATCCAACTACAAATACAGAAATGGAAGCATTACCTTCTACTAATGAGATTAATACAGTAGAGGAGAAACCATCTTCTCAAAATAAACCAAAAATCGCAGATCGTTTCCGTGGCTTAATCGGAAGCATGTTTGATGAATAAAAGAGGAAAAATAAACTATGACATTTTCATTTGATACAGCAGCAGCTCAAGGTGCAGTTATTAAAGTAATCGGTGTTGGTGGAGGTGGCGGAAACGCCATTAACCGTATGGTTGACGAAGGTGTTGCAGGCGTAGAATTTATCGCAGCAAACACAGATGTACAAGCTTTGAGTAGTACTAAAGCTGAGACTGTAATTCAGTTAGGCCCTAAATTGACTCGTGGTTTGGGTGCTGGCGGTCGACCTGAAGTTGGTCAAAAGGCAGCTGAAGAAAGCGAAGAAGCCTTGACTCAAGCTATTACTGGAGCAGATATGGTCTTCATTACTGCAGGTATGGGAGGTGGCTCTGGTACTGGTGCAGCTCCTGTTATTGCCCGCATTGCTAAAGATTTAGGTGCTCTTACAGTTGGTGTTGTGACACGTCCTTTCGGTTTCGAAGGAAGCAAACGTGGTCAGTATGCTGTAGAAGGAATCAATCAGCTTCGCGAACATGTAGATACTTTATTGATTATTTCAAACAACAACTTGCTTGAAATTGTTGATAAGAAAACTCCACTTCTTGAAGCTCTTAGCGAAGCAGATAACGTACTTCGCCAAGGTGTTCAAGGAATTACTGACTTGATCACAAATCCTGGTTTGATTAACCTTGACTTTGCCGATGTGAAAACAGTTATGGCAAATAAAGGGAACGCTCTAATGGGTATCGGTATCGGTAGTGGTGAAGAACGTGTAGTAGAAGCAGCTCGTAAGGCGATCTACTCACCACTTCTTGAAACAACTATTGACGGTGCTGAGGATGTTATCGTCAACGTTACTGGTGGTCTCGACTTGACTTTGATTGAAGCAGAAGAAGCTTCAGAAATTGTCAACCAAGCAGCTGGTCAAGGAGTGAACATCTGGCTTGGAACATCTATCGATGAAAACATGAAAGATGAAATTCGTGTTACAGTCGTTGCAACTGGTGTTCGTCAAGATCGAGTTGAAAAAGTTGTGGGCCATGCACCAAGACAAGCAGTTCGTCATGAACAAACAAGCCCAAGTCATGCACACAATCATAATCGTCACTTTGATATGGCTGAAACTGTAGAAATTCCAAGTCCATCACCTCGCCGTACAGAAACTTCTCAAACTTCAGCATTTGGTGATTGGGACTTGCGTCGTGAGACAATTGTTCGACCAACTGATTCAGTTGTATCACCAGTTGAGCGTTTCGAAGCACCATCTTTACACGATGAGGATGAATTAGACACTCCTCCATTTTTCAAAAATCGTTAAGTAAATGAATTTGAAAGAAAATACAGAACGTGTTTTTCAACAAATAAAAGATGCAAGTCAGCAGGCAGGAAGAGAAGCCAATTCTGTTTCGGTTGTTGCTGTTACAAAATATGTAGACGTACCGACAGCGGAGGCTTTGCTTCCGCTAGGTGTGCATCATATTGGTGAAAATCGTGTGGATAAATTTCTTGAGAAATATGAAGCTTTAAAATGTAGAAATATTACCTGGCATTTGATTGGAACTTTGCAAAGGCGCAAGGTCAAAGATGTCATTCAGTATGTTGATTATTTCCATGCTTTGGATTCATTAAAGCTAGCAGAGGAAATTCAAAAAAGAAGTGATAGAGTTGTTAAGTGTTTCTTACAAGTAAATATCTCAAGGGAAGAGAGCAAACATGGTTTTTCAAGGGAAGAACTATTAGAGCTCTTGCCAGAATTGGCCACCTTAGATAAAATTGAATATGTCGGCTTGATGACTATGGCTCCTTTTGAAGCTAGTAGTGATGAGTTGAAAGAAATTTTTAAAGCTACGCAGGATTTGCAACTAGAAATTAGAGAAAAACAAATTCCCAATATGCCAATGATGGACTTGAGTATGGGTATGAGTCGTGACTACAAGGAAGCGATTGAATTTGGCTCAACCTTTGTCAGAATTGGTACAGCATTTTTTAAATAGGAAAGAAATATGTCTTTAAAAGATAAATTTGATAGATTTATAGATTACTTTACAGAAGATGGAGAAGGAACCGATAATTCTTATCAGCCTACAGCTAAAGATGAAGTTATAGCTTCGGCTCCTGCTATCCAAGAGTTGCCTCAGCAAACAGTATCTACATCTTCAAAGGAAAAAAATATTACACGCCTTCATGCCCGTCAACAAGAGTTAGCTATGCAAAGTCAGCGTTCTATTGATAAGGTGACAATTGATGTTCGTTATCCACGCAAATACGAAGACGCCACAGATATTGTTGATTTGTTAGCTGGTAACGAAAGTGTTTTGATTGATTTCCAATATATGACAGAAGTTCAAGCTCGTCGTTGTTTGGACTATCTGGATGGGGCGCGCCACGTTTTAGCTGGTAACATGAAAAAGGTAGCATCTACTATGTACCTGCTGACACCAGTTGATGTTGTCGTCAATATTGAAGACATCAAAATTCCAGATGAATCACAAAATGGTGAATTTGGCTTTGATATGAAACGTACGAGAGTAAGATAATGATCTTTCTCATTCGTTTTGTTCAAAATGCAGTGGATATCTATTCACTGATTTTAATCGTGTTTGCTCTGATGTCTTGGTTTCCCAATGCTTATGAATCACGTCTTGGACGTTTGATTATTAGTTTAGTGAAACCGATAATAGCTCCCTTGCAACGTTTACCCCTCCAGATTGCAGGTCTTGACTTGTCTGTCTGGATTGCGATATTACTAGTTCACTTCCTAGGGGAGCAGTTGATTCGACTTTTAGTAATCTTTCTATGAACAAGATGATTTATCAACACTTTTCTAAGAATGATTCGTCATTTATTGATAAGGGAGCAGAATGGATAAAAAAGGTAGAAGATTCTTATTCTCCTTTTTTAACACCTTTTGTAAATCCCCATCAAGAAAAGATTTTAAATGTTTTAGCATCAACCAACGGCATCTCCTATATGAGCAGTCGGCAGTTTCTTGATACTGAATATGTACGGGTTCTCCTGTATCCTGATTATTTTGAACCAGAATTCTCTGATTTTGAACTATCCTTGCAAGAAATTGTCTATCCTAGTCAGTTTGAGCGATTAACACATGCAAAAATATTAGGGACTGTTTTAAACAAGCTGGGAATTGATAGGAAGCTATTTGGTGATATCTTAGTCAACGAAGAGAGGGCACAGATTATCATTAATCGACAGTTTATGCTCCTTTTTCAAGACGGCATTACGAAAATTGCTCGTTTACCGGTTCGTCTAGAAGAACGGGATTTTACTGAGAAAATTGCTACAGTAGAAGATTATCAAGAATTAGATATTTGTATTGCTAGTTCTAGATTAGATGTTTTTCTAGCAGGTGTCTTAAAGCTGTCTAGAAATCAGGCAAGTCAGTTAATTGAAAAACAGGCAGTCCAAGTGAATTACCATTTAGTTGAAAAATCAGATTATATAGTTCAAGTTGGTGATCTGATTAGTGTGAGAAAATTTGGTCGATTGAAACTCGTTAGAGATAATGGGCAAACAAAAAAAGATAAAAAGAAATTAACGGTCCAATTGTTATTAAGTAAGTGAGGAAAAATATGCCAATTACATCGTTAGAAATCAAAGATAAAACCTTTAGCACACGCTTTAGAGGGTTTGATCAAGAAGAAGTAGATGAGTTTTTAGATATTGTAGTCCGTGATTATGAAGATTTGGTTCGCTCTAATCATGACAAGGATTTACATATTAAGAGTTTGGAAGATCGTTTATCTTACTTTGATGAGATGAAAGATTCATTGAGTCAATCTGTATTGATTGCACAGGATACAGCTGAGCGAGTAAAACAAGCCGCAACTGAACGTTCAAACAATATTATCCAACAAGCAGAGCAAGATGCCCAACGTTTGTTGGAAGAAGCTAAGTACAAGGCAAATGAAATTCTTCGTCAAGCAACTGATAATGCTAAGAAAGTTGCTGTTGAAACTGAAGAATTGAAGAACAAGAGCCGTGTCTTCCACCAACGTCTTAAATCTACAATTGAAAGCCAGTTAGCAATTGTTGAATCTTCAGATTGGGAAGATATTCTTCGCCCAACAGCAACTTATCTTCAGACAAGTGATGAGGCCTTCAAAGAAGTAGTCAGTGAAGTCTTAGGTGACTCTGTCTTGCAACAACATCAAGAGGAAGAACCAATTGATATTACTCGCCAGTTTTCTCCCGAGGAAATGGCAGAGTTGCAAGCGCGTATCGAAGCAGCTAATAAGGAACTTGCAGAAGCCGAAGCAAGAGCTAAGCAGGAACAAGTGGTTTCACCAGCTCCGGTTGCTGAAGAAAGTCTAGCTCATCCAGTTGATCCAATGTATGAAGAGCCAGAAGTAACTCCAAGCCAGTACTCAGGACCAACACCAGCTACTGAAGCTGTAAACTCAGAACCAGGTTTAGCGGCACCGCAAGAATCTGTTACAATTTTATAAGAAATAATCTGAGAACAATATCTTATCCTTATATTTCCAGCGAGCAGGAGATGGTGTGAGTCCTGCATTCCCTAATGATAAGATTATCCTCTCAAAAACTCAAGTCTGAAGCTAGTAAGATTTGACGTTCCCCACGTTACGGGAAATGAGGGAGAAAGACTAGATCTTTTTCCGAATAAAGGTGGTACCACGATTTTCGTCCTTTTTGGAAGTCGTGGTTTTTAATTTGTTATTATTTATAAAGGAGATACCATGAAACTCAAAGATACCCTTAATCTTGGGAAAACAGCTTTCCCAATGCGTGCAGGACTTCCTACCAAAGAGCCAGTTTGGCAAAAGGAATGGGAAGATGCAAAACTTTACCAACGTCGTCAAGAATTGAACCAAGGAAAACCTCATTTCACCTTGCATGATGGTCCTCCATACGCGAACGGAAATATTCACGTTGGACACGCTATGAACAAGATTTCAAAAGATATCATTGTTCGTTCTAAGTCTATGTCAGGATTTTATGCTCCTTATATTCCAGGTTGGGATACACATGGTCTGCCAATCGAGCAAGTTTTGGCAAAACAAGGTATCAAACGCAAAGAAATGGACTTGGTTGAGTACTTGAAACTTTGCCGTGAATACGCTCTTTCTCAAGTAGATAAACAACGCGAAGACTTCAAACGTTTGGGTGTTTCTGGTGACTGGGAAAATCCATATGTGACTTTGACTCCTGACTATGAAGCAGCTCAAATCCGTGTATTTGGTGAGATGGCTAATAAAGGTTATATCTACCGTGGTGCTAAGCCAGTTTACTGGTCTTGGTCATCTGAGTCGGCTCTTGCTGAAGCAGAGATTGAATACCATGATTTGGTTTCAACTTCCCTTTACTATGCCAACAAGGTAAAAGATGGCAAAGGTGTTCTAGATACAGATACTTATATCGTAGTTTGGACAACAACTCCATTTACCATCACAGCTTCTCGTGGTTTGACTGTTGGTGCAGATATTGATTACGTTTTGGTTCAACCTGCTGGTGAAGCTCGTAAGTTTGTGGTTGCTGCAGAATTATTGACTAGCTTGTCTGAGAAATTTGGTTGGGCTGATGTTCAAGTTTTGGCAACTTACCGTGGTCAAGAATTAAATCATATCGTAACAGAACACCCATGGGATACAGCTGTAGATGAATTGGTTATCCTTGGTGACCACGTTACGACTGATTCTGGTACAGGTATCGTCCACACAGCCCCTGGTTTTGGTGAGGATGACTACAATGTCGGTATTGCTAATGGTCTTGAAGTCGCAGTGACTGTTGACGAACGTGGTATCATGATGAAGAATGCTGGTCCTGAGTTTGAAGGTCAATTCTATGAAAAGGTAGTTCCAACTGTTATCGAGAAACTTGGTAACCTCCTTCTTGCCCAAGAAGAAATCTCTCACTCATACCCATTTGACTGGCGTACTAAGAAACCAATCATCTGGCGTGCAGTACCACAATGGTTTGCCTCAGTTTCTAAATTCCGCCAAGAAATCTTGGATGAAATTGAAAAAGTGAAATTCCACTCAGAATGGGGTAAAGTCCGTCTTTACAATATGATTCGTGACCGTGGCGACTGGGTTATCTCTCGTCAACGTGCTTGGGGTGTTCCGCTTCCTATCTTCTATGCTGAAGATGGTACAGCGATCATGACTGCTGAAACTATTGAACACGTGGCTCAACTTTTTGAGGAACATGGTTCAAGCATTTGGTGGGAACGTGATGCCAAAGACCTCTTACCAGAAGGATTTACTCATCCAGGTTCACCAAATGGCGAGTTCAAAAAAGAAACTGATATCATGGACGTTTGGTTTGACTCAGGTTCATCATGGAATGGAGTGGTAGTAAACCGTCCTGAATTGACTTACCCAGCAGATCTTTACCTAGAAGGTTCTGACCAATACCGTGGTTGGTTCAACTCATCACTCATCACATCAGTTGCTAACCATGGCGTAGCACCTTACAAACAAATCTTGTCTCAAGGTTTTACGCTTGATGGTAAGGGTGAAAAGATGTCCAAATCTCTTGGAAATACTATTTTGCCTAGCGATGTTGAGAAACAATTTGGTGCTGAAATCTTGCGTCTTTGGGTAACAAGTGTAGATACTAGCAATGACGTTCGTATCTCAATGGATATCCTTAGCCAAGTATCGGAATCTTACCGTAAAATCCGTAACACTCTTCGTTTCTTGATTGCTAATACATCTGACTTTAACCCAGCTGAGGATGCAGTAGCTTACGATGAGCTTCGTTCAGTTGATAAGTACATGACGATTCGCTTTAACCAGCTTGTTAAGACCATTCGTGATGCTTACGCAAACTTTGAATTCTTGACAATCTACAAGGCCTTGGTGAACTTTATCAACGTTGACTTGTCAGCCTTCTACCTTGATTTTGCCAAAGATGTTGTTTATATCGAAGGTGCCAAATCATTGGAACGCCGTCAAATGCAGACTGTCTTCTATGACATTCTTGTCAAAATTACGAAACTCTTGACACCAATCCTTCCTCACACTGCGGAAGAAATCTGGTCATACCTTGAGTTTGAAACAGAAGACTTCGTTCAATTGTCAGAATTGCCAGAAGCAGAAACTTTTGCTAACCAAGAAGAAATCTTGGATACATGGGCTGCCTTCATGGACTTCCGTGGACAAGCTCAAAAAGCCTTGGAAGAAGCGCGTAATGCCAAAGTTATCGGGAAATCGCTTGAAGCACACTTGACAGTTTATCCAAACGAAGTGGTGAAAACTCTACTCGAAGCAGTAAACAGCAATGTAGCTCAACTTTTGATTGTGTCTGAATTGACCATCGCAGAAGGACCAGCTCCAGAAGCTGCCGTTATCTTCGAAGATGTAGCCTTTACAGTTGAACGCGCTGCAGGCCAAGTATGTGACCGTTGCCGTCGTATCGACCCAACAACAGCAGAACGCAGCTACCACGCAGTCATTTGTGATTACTGTGCAAGCATCGTAGAAGAAAACTTCGCGGACGCAGTCGCAGAAGGATTTGAAGAGAAATAAGGTTGAAAAGTCTAGGGAAAACTCAATTTGAGAAGAAAAGACAACTAATCTTATAGACTATAAAACGCATTGTATCAAGTTTTTGAATACCTGATATGATGCGTTTTTTATCATGTTAAAAACTTTTTTGTACTGCTCTTGTTTCAATCAACTCTACACCGTTATATATTGTGGAAATTCAAAAAGCTCATGAATCATCTGGAAATCAGATTTCATGAGCTTTTATTGTAATTCTAAATAGATTCATTAATCAAGAGTTTAAGATTTAATAGGAGCTGCTCTAAAGTTAGGACTGTTTTCTCATGGTGATCTAGCTGGTAGAGATTTTGAAAATAGTCTTGGATATTGTCTTCAAAATGTTGAGGTAGATGAGAGCAATTATTTTTTGCGTACTGGAGCATGCGTTTTTCTCCTGGGTGGAGCTGCTCATTGAAGGCAAAGAGTAAATCGAAATAAGAAGCGAAGAACTCGCTACTGCGGTGGTTGATGCTGAGTAAGTCTTTGCGTTTGAGGGCTTTTTTGATTTGTCTTGAAAAAGCTGGCATAGCTTGGTCGAGAAGTAGGAATTGCTTGTTGATGATATTCTTTTTCAGCTCAGCTGGATAAGGAAGATTATACTTTTTCTGGAGGACAGCATAGTGACCATCTCGATCGTAGAGAATCTTACTGTTGAGCAGATTGTACCACATACAAGTAGTGTAAGAATTCTGGGCTTGGTGCTCTAAAACTACGACCTGTAAATCTTTGTCAAATTCGTCTAGAGAGCGGTAAATCAGCTCAATCTCGATGCCATTATTGAGAATACAATCATCCTCCAATTCCCAAAATTGATTGCCGATTTCCATGTAGGAGCAGTATTTACTGAGAATTTCTTTTCGGATGTCTGGCGAGAGGGGAGCACTGAGATAGACATATACATCATAGTCAGAGTCTTTGTCAAAATCTTGTCCAGCTCGTGATCCTCCTAGAGCTAGTGCCTCTACTTGCTCCAGTTGAGTCAATTCTTTAAAGAGATGTTGTGGCATAATATTAACCTTCTTTATTTTTTGACATCATTCTAACAAAAAGTAAGGAGACTAGCAAGAG
>NZ_RJOG01000024.1:0-25060 GCF_003942965.1 Streptococcus mitis
ACCTAAAAATAAGCTAGTTATTCTTGTAATATTTTAAAAGTTATCCAATGCAATAAAATATATATGCATAAGTAAATTCCTTTTTCTATTAAACCTGTAGAGAATGATACTGACTATTATAACTAACACCTACCNTGGAANTTCCANGGTAGGTGTTAGTTATATCAATAATCGTTCTAAAAATGGTTTGATACAGTTGATGAGAATTCCCTCTATCCAGCTTTCCTGTGCTGAGGAGAGATGATCTGCCTGGAGACTATCTTTTAGAAAATATCGGACTTGTTCTGGTGCGATTTCAAACTCAAAGGCTTTCATTTTATAGAAAAAGTCGAGCAGATGGTCTGACAGATATTCAGTTGAAAAGGGCACTTCTCCACTTTTTCGATATTCTAATAAGAGCCGAGCAAATCTAGATTTTTCTTCAGGAAGCTCACGGAAATAGGAATTGAGGAGCCAGGTCTGCTTCTGCTTTCTTTCAATTGGATCCTGACTAGCAATTCGTTGGTCTTTTTCCAGCTCTTTTTGGTATTGTTTGGCCTTGACAGCCCGTTCTGTCCTATTTTTACCAAAAAGAATTTTTTCCCACTTGCGTTCTTCTTGAGTCAGTGTCTCCGTAAAGCCAAAGTAATCTTGATAGGCACGCTCTGCTGGGCCCATGGCTAGGACTAGATTGTCTGCATACTGCTTGGCGATTTTATCTCTCTTCTTACGCTCTTTCTCTGCCTGGATACGGAGTTCCTGTTCGTAGTCAATTTTCTCCTTGCCTAGCTTGACAAGATAGAGTTGGTCATCTGATTTGCCAAGTAAAAAGGGTTTGATACACTTTTCAAGGACTTCTTCCATCCGAGCTTTCTTCTTAGGTTCTGCCTTGGTCCAACTTCCTCCCTGAAAGACTTCTAAGAAAAGCTGGTAGTCTTTCTCAGGTGAGAACTGATTTCCACGATTGGGTTTAAAAACACCTTTTTCCCAGAGCCATTTTAGAAGTTGTTCGTCAAAGTCACTTTTATTGATCTTGATTTTTTCCTTTTTCTGGGCTTTTCTGGTCAGATTTTCAACCTTTCTGAGCAGTTTTTCTTCCTCATCCAGTTGCTGGTCAAGGGTCAATTGATGAAAGTGTCTGACGCAGTCGCTGCCTATAGGAAATAGTCGTTGACCAGTCACTCCGTTAAAGAGTTCGTAGGCGTATTTGATAGCATTTCCACAGACACAATTGCTACGGCCGATGCCGTTAAAAATCAAGGAAACTTCATTCCATTCCTTGGTAGCTTGTTCCCAAGTATCAGCTTTTGAAGCCTGTAAAACAGCATCATGTAGGGATTTTCTAACTGGAAGTGTCATGAGGTCTCCTTTCTAATACTCAATGAAAATCAAAGAGCAAACTAGGAAGCTAGCCGCAGGTTGCTCAAAACACAGTTTTGAGGTTGTAGATAAGACTGACGAAGTCAGTGAGCATATCTACGGAAAGGTGAAGCTGACGTAGTTTGAAGAGATTTTCGAAGAGTATAAATTATACTTTTACAACTTGAACCTCGTCTTTACCGAGTAAAATCAAGTATTTTTCAATATTTTCAATCGAATAGGCTCGAGATAAAGCCTCTCCGTATAGGGCTAACTGACCACGATAACGGTCTATGAGTTGATTTGGGTCATCATAGCGATCTGTCTTATAGTCGAACAGAACAATTTTGTCTTCGTAAAGTAGATAGCCATCAAGGATACCACGGACAACAAAGTCTTCCTGACTCTTTTGGTCTCGTTTGAGCATGGAGAAAGGTTGCTCGCGATAAAGATGGTTGGTATTAGCGAGAATTTCCTGACCGAGTGCTGTGTCAAAGAATGCAAGAATTTTAGCAAGATTGATCTTGTCTCTGATAACTTGGCTGGTTTGAACTTGTTTGAGAGTTTCTGTCAGGCTAGCAAGTGTTGGTCGCTGGCTGAGGTCAATTCTCTGCATGAGTTCGTGGGTAGCACTACCAATCTCAGCTCCTGTTACCTTTTCTTTGGTTGAAAAATCTGGCAAATCAAAGTTGATTTTCTTATCTACTGACTGGCCTTGACCTGCAATCTCGACACCTTCCATATCCATAACTGGTTCGTAGAATTTCTTGATTTGACTTGGGGTTTGAACACTAGGAAGTTCAATGGCTGCACGGTGAAGAGTATTATATACTTCCACTTCTTTCAGCATTTCAAGAGCTTCTTTAATAGTTTCAGACTGACGATTGTCTGCTTGGGAGCTATCTTGTAGAGGGCTCTTGTTTTCCAACTCTCCGATAGCTTCTCTGGTCAGCTGATCTTCACCAACAAAACGATAGCTAAAGTTGAGATGATCCTTGGCAAATACTTTACTGATAGCCCAAATCCAATCTTGGAAATTCTTGGCTTGCAGTCTAGTGTTGCTATTTAGTTTTCCATTTTTAGCTGCTGGGTATTCCTTGGCTTCCAGCTTTTCACGAGAACCCTTGCCGACAAGATAGAGCTTGTTCTCAGCCCTCGTCATGGCAACATACAGCAGACGCATCTGCTCTGAATAACTTGCCAGCTGTAATTCCTCTTCATTCTGCCTATAGGTCAGGCTAGGAATAGAGAGCTTGATGGTTTTAGGATAGTGATCTTCCACTGCTCCTGTCTCCATCTTGGCAATATACTTGACACCAAGACCATTTTTACGGCTGAGAATGACCTCTGACATAGAGTCTTGCTTGTTAAAATCCTGATCCATATTGAGGATAAAGACGTAAGGAAACTCCAGCCCTTTACTCTTGTGGATAGTCATGAGCTCTACTGCATCTTTTGGCGGTGCAACTGCAACGCTTGCCAAATCGTGCTGGGCTTCTAAAACCTGATCAATCATACGAATAAAACGCGACAAACCTTTAAAATTGCTCTTTTCAAATTGATCAGCACGCAGTGCTAGGGCATAGAGATTTGCCTGTCTAGCAGGACCATTTGGCAAAGCCCCAACATAGTCATAATAAAAACGGTCATTATAAATCTTCCAAATCAGGTCATAGAGGGAGTGGGTTTTGGCATACAAGCGCCAAGAAGCCAAGATATCCATGAATTGCTTTAGTTTCTCAGCTAGAGCTGTGTGAATCAAGTTTTTCTGGCTTGTTACCATTTTTTGTGCATTGATCAGTTTTTCATAGAGATTTTCTTGGACTTTATCCTCTGCTTTCTGAAGAGATAACCGTGCTAACTCGTCCTCATCAAAGCCAAACATTGGAGACTTCATAAGGGCAACCAAGGCATAGTCTTGTAGGGGATTGTGAATGACACGAAGGGTGTCCAGCATGACTTGCACTTCTAGGGATTGGAGATAATTGTTTTGCTCTCCGTCAGTTTTGACAGGAATCCCGTACTCAGACAGGGCGAGGAGAATCTGGTCATTACGACTGCGACTGGAGGTCAGAAGAGAGATTTCTTTAAAGGCAACACCTTGTTCCTTATGGAGTTTAAGGATTTCCTTGATAACCAAGCGCATTTCGCCTGTTAGTTTCGTTTCTGTTTGGTTCTCTTCTTCCTCACCTGTATCGTCCTTGTCGTAGAGGATAAATTCTGCCTTGTTGTCTGGATTGGGAGTCAGTTTGGTATTGGCAAAAACAAGCTGGTGCATGTTATCATAGTTGATTTCACCGACTTCTTGGTCCATAAGACGCTCAAAAACATCATTGGTAGCTGACAGCACTTCTGAACTACTACGGAAATTTTCTTTGAGGAGAATGAGCTTGCCCTCTTTTGGATTTTGCGCATAGCGTTGGAACTTTTCATTGAAAATCTGGGGATCTGCCTGACGGAATCGGTAGATGGACTGCTTGATATCTCCCACCATAAAGCGATTGTGGCCATTAGACAGCAATTCCAGCATCCGTTCTTGAATATGGTTGGTATCTTGATACTCATCGACCATGACTTCGTGGAAACGCTCCTTATAAGCCTCACGAACTTGCGGGAAATTCTCTAAAATCTCAATGGTGTAATGGCTGATGTCAGCGAATTCAAAGGTGTTTTCCTGGCGCTTACGTTCACGATAGGCCTCTACAAAATCACTCATAAAGGCTTGGAAGGTTATAGCTAGTTCCCATGTATCTCCATGATAACGTTCTTGATAGTCGAGAATGGTTATCTGGTCTGACAGTTGTCCTAGTTTAGCAAACTGGGTCTTTCTCTCTTCGTTGTAAGCATCAGCCAGCGGCTTCAAATCAGCCTTACGGCTGGCATTAGTCAGAGCTCGACCGTTTTTCTCTTTCGAAATTGCGACAACACGCGCAAGTACTGCTTGATAAGCCTGACTATCGGACTCTTGATTTAAAGAGCCAATTTCATCCAGAACTAACTGAACATTTTCTAAATAAGGAGCCTTTGCAAACTCCTTGGCGTCATTATCTAGATGATAACGGAAGAAACTTTCCAAGTCCCAAAGGGCTTGTTTGATTTGCTCAGTCAGTCTTTCTTTTTCACTGGTAAAATCAGCTTTTTCAAAGCCTTTGAGGAAAGATTCACTCAGCCACTTTTGAGGGTTGCTGGTGGATTGGAGAAAGTCATAGATTTTATAGACTTGCTGGCGTAGCCCCCGTTCATCCTTGCCACGTCCAGCAAAGTTTTTCAGCAAATGACTAAAGGTCTCTTTCTGTTTACCTTGGTAATGGGCTTCAAAGACCTCATGAAAGACTTCGTTTTTTAGAAGGAGTTGCTCGCTTTGATTTTGTAAAATACGGAAATTAGGCGCAATATCAATCAGATAGCCATGTTTGCCAAGGAATTTTTGGGTAAAAGAGTCCATGGTTCCGATGGCAGCGTTGGGTAGGTCTGCCAACTGGCGCCCCAAGTGCTGTTTGAGGTCAACATCGCTACTTTCTTGGATTTGTTGGCTGATTTTTTTCTCCAAACGTTCTTTAAGCTCGGTGGCAGCCTTGACGGTAAAGGTTGAAATAAAGAGTTGAGAAATTTCGACACCACGCGCTAACTGATCTAGAATGCGCTCTGCCATGACAAAAGTCTTCCCAGAACCAGCCGATGCTGAGACCAGGATATTCTGGCCAGAAGTGTAGATAGCTTCGATTTGCTCGGCAGTTTTCTTCTGTTCCTTACTCGAATGCGCTTCTGCTTCTTGCAATTTTTGAATCTCCTCCTCACTTAAAAAGGGAATAGGCTTCATCGATTCAACTCCTCTCTTATTTTTTCAAACCAAGCTTGCTTGAGTTTTTCTCCGACCAGACGCTTGCCATCAGTTAAGTCCAACTTTTCTAGAAAACGGGCTTGGCCCAAGTGGTAATTGGCTTCAAATCCTGTGATGGCTTGATGTTGCTGAACATACGGTGCAATGCTTCTGCCATTTTCGGTATAAGGGTTAATGGCGAACTGACCTGCTAAAATTTTCTCAGCTGCTTTCTTGTAAAGATGGGCATTGTAGTCCAGTAGGAGCTGGAATTCCTCATCCGTCAGCTGATTAGCTTTGTTTTTGTTGTAAAATTCACCCAAATGACTGCTTTCTTTTTCTAAAAAGAGGCCTTGATATTTCATTGACTTGCTAGCTTCTACTACTGCACCTTCCAGACTTTTAACGGCCATCAGAGATTGGACAGGCTCAGCCATTTCCAAGTACATGGCACCGAAAAAGTTCTGCTCCCCTTCTCTTTTTAGGGCAGCTAGATAGGTTGGCAACTGGGAATTGAGCCCATTAAAGAAATGAGGAAACTGGAACTGAGTTAGACTAGACTTGTAGTCTACTACTCCTATCGCCCCATCAGCTTTCAAACGGTCAATGCGGTCAACCTTACCTCGTACAAAGACACTGCGACCACTGTCCAATTGAATAAAGGCTTGGTCTTTGCCGCCAAAATTCGCTTCCTCTTTGATGGTTTCGATGGCTGGATTGTGTCTGAGAATATGTCCAGTCGTCCGTGCAACATCAAGCAAAACTTCCTTGGTAAACTGGGCTTCCAAACTTTCTTGATAAATAGCTTCAAATTCGCGTTCTTGACTGGTTTCTTGGATAGCTTGTTCTAGACGATTGTCAAAGGAATCTTCGTCAGGCAACTGCAAGGCGCGTTCAAAAATACGGTGCAAGAAATTTCCGTGACTACGGGCATCAGGACGTAGACGTAATTCCTCTTGCAAGCCTAAAACGTAGCGGAGGAAATAACTGTATTGGTTTCGGTAAAACTCCATCAAACCAGAGGTAGACAGGTAAAACTCCTGATCAGTAGGATAGAGAGCTTGTAATGTGTCTTTAGCCAACTGCTTACTGCTTGGACTGGTTGGGAGGGCTGGATTTTCCAAACCTTGCTGGTCTAGTTTTTTACCCATCACACGCGCCAGAACCTTGACAAAGGTCAAATCTTGCTTAGTATCACTCGTCTCGCCCTGCTGGTGATAGGCAACCAGACTCGACAAAAGACTGTGATAGGACCCCATATCTTCCTTAGACAGCCCTTTGTGATTCATCCTCTTCTCTTTCCGCCTAAATCCAAAATTGACCAACTCTTGAAGATAGGCAGATTCCTTGCTTTCACTTTCGTTAAAAAGGCTTGGAGCCGACAAGACCAACTGCTTACGAGCAGAATTGATCAAGGAAAGCATAGTGTAGCGATTTTTCTTGAGATTTTCACTGCTGGCAATCAGCAATTGTGCCCCATCTTCTGTCGCTTGGTTTAGTCTCTGTCTTTCTTCGTCTGTCAAAAGACTGGTGTTTTGCGCGATTTTTGGTAAATTGTCCTGAGTCAGCCCAATAGCGTAGACAAAATCAGCAGTCAGTGGCGCAATCAAATCGTAACTTTGCACCAGAACGGTGTCCACTGTTGCTGGAATGGTGCGGTATTGGGACAAACTCATTCCAGAATGGAGCAAGGCTAGGAAGTCCTCTAGACTAATCTGTGAACCAGCAAAAACAGACGCAAATTGTTCTAAAACATGACAGAAAGCCTTCCAAACTTCGGCCTGTCTTTCCTGTTCAAGAGTTTCCATAGTAGCTGTCAAATCTTGTAACTGCTTGGTTACTGAACTTTCTTTTAGAAAAGAGTTCCACTTTTGCAAGAGATTTTCAGCCTTTTGTTTTCGGCTAGCAAAAAGAGTCTCAAGAGGTGTTAAAATACGCAGACGAAGAGCATTTAAACGTTCTAAATCAAATTTTCCATGGTGGGATTTGGTAAAGGTTTGCTGAAAGGCTGGCAAGCCATTGATACCAAGATAGCGGATATATTGCTCAAAAGCATCAATATCAGCCTGACTAAGGTCGGTATACAAACCTGTTCTAAGAAGGTTAATCAAGTCCTCCTGACGGAAACGATAGCGTTTCAAAGCCAAAATAGACTCAACAAACTGTGTCAAGGGATGGTGAGCCATGGATTCGCTTCTACCAAGATAGAAAGGAATCTGATACTGGTCAAAAATCGTTTTGAGAGATAATTGATAAGAATCTACATCCCCCAAGAGAATACGAAAATGCTTGTAACTCAGTTCTGGATTGGCATGCAATTTCTGACGAATGCTACGGGCTACTAGCTCCAACTCTTCCTTTTGCGTCAAGCAAGACCAGATTTGTAAGTTTTCACGATCCTTCTCATCGACATCCAATGTTAATTCTGAAAAGTCATAAGAAGACTCCAGCAAACGAGAGGCCTTGTCAAAGCTATCCATCTTCTCATGAGTTTGAGAATAATCCTGGGCAGGTGTTTGGTATTTAAAGGCTAGATGATGGAGAAACTCCACACTGGCTTGATAGAGATTGCCTTCAGAGAATGGACTGGTATAAGATTTCTTACTCGCATAAGCTCCAATGACAATCTCAACACCCTTGTCATGAAGTAGGTCCACAATCCGCTCTTCCTCAGCAGAAAAACGGGTAAATCCATCAATGACTAAGGCAATCTGGCTAAAATCACTACTTACTTTGTCATCCTCAATAGCCTCAATCAAATGGGACAACTGACTTCCCTGAGCCAACTGGCCTTGATTGAGATAGGTAGTTACTTTCTCAAAAATCAAGAGCAAGTCTGCTCGCTTGTCCTCATCTGCCAAACTTTCCAAGTCTAAAAAACTCATCTGAGCAGTCGTCATCTCGTGATAAAGCTCAATCAACTGCTGGATAAACTGAGGATCCTGCTTAATCGCACCATAAACACGTAAGTCCTTGGGATCAAGTTCCGCAAGGCACTTATAAAAGGCCATCCCAAGACCAATATCATCTAGACTAGTTTTAGCTGGTAAATCATTCAAGACCAGGTAACGAGCCATTTGAGCAAAGCGCGTGACGGTAATCGCAAAAGAAGCCTGCTGGGACAAGCATTCCAGCACGGCGCGTTCCTTTTCAAAAGAAAGAGAGTTGGGAGCGATGTAGAAGACCCGCTTGCCCACAGCAACTAGCTCTTCAGCCTCCCTGGTTAGAATTTCTGTCAAAGAAGTCCGAATATCTGTATAAAATAATTTCATCTCTGCCTCGTTAGAATTTTTCATTACCTTTTATTATACCATGATTAGCCCGAAGATTCCTCCTCCTTTACTCTAAAGTATGCTATAATAATACCAAAAGAAAAAGAAGGAAGTCTTATGATTAAACTACTAGCCTTGGATATGGACGGAACTCTCCTCAATGAAGCCAAGGAAATCCCACAAGCTCACATCACAGCCATTCACCAAGCTATTAAAAAAGGTGTCAAACTGGTTCTCTGTACGGGTCGCCCGCTTTTCGGTGTCCTCCCCTACTACAAAAAACTGGGGCTTGACCTCCAGAATGAGTATGTGATTGTTAACAACGGTTGTTCAACTCACCAGACAAGTGACTGGGGACTAGTTGACTGGCAAGAACTTAGTCCAGCAGACATTGAATACCTCTATGACCTAGCTGAAAAAAGTGATGTTCAGTTGACTCTTTTTGATGAGGAGCATTATTTTGTCCTCGGTGGCAAGCCTAATGAAATCGTTCAGAATGACGCCAAACTAGTCTTTTCAGACCTGACTGAAATTTCCCTTGAGGAAGCGACTAGTGGTAAGTACCGTATGTTCCAAGGTATGTTTTTGGGTACAAAAGAGAAAACAGATGATTTTGAGGAGCGTTTTGCTGAGGAACTCTGCCAACGATTCAGTGGAGTTCGTTCGCAGCCTGTCATTTATGAAGCGATGCCACTTGGGACGACAAAGGCTACTGCTCTTTCTCGACTAGCAGAGATTTTGAAGATTGAGCCCTCGGAGATTATGGCCATGGGCGATGCCAATAACGATATCGAAATGCTTCAGTTTGCAGGGCTTGGCATTGCAATGGGAAATGCCAGCGATTATGTCAAATCCCTAGCTGATGATGTTACAGCAAGCAACGAAGAAGACGGCGTCGCGCGTGCCATTGAGAAATATATTTTATAATCAAGAAGCCCAGTTCATATAAACTGGGTTTTGATATTTAAGAATTCCTAAAACTTTAGAAACTCTTTAGAAATGCTTGAGCTTTCTTTGATTCCTATGCTTTATACTAAAATTATCAAAATCAATCAAAAGGAGAGAATCATGAAAACAGTACTTGACATTCATGGATTGTCCAAAAACTTTGACAAACAAGCTATTCTTCAGGATCTTCATTTAACGATAAGAGAGGGAGATATTTATGGACTTATCGGAAAGAACGGAGCTGGGAAAACCACCTTAATAAAAATTATTACGCAACTACTGTTTGCGGATAAAGGGACTGTTTCCCTCTTTTCTAGTCAATCGGAAAATGAGTGGACCAAGGCTCTATCTCGAGTAGGTTCTGTTATCGAATCACCCGTAGCTCATAATCACTTAACAGCCTATCAAAATCTGAAATATTACTGTATGATTCGTCATATTCCAAATGCTGATCAAGTTATTCGAGAAACGCTGGACTATGTAGGTTTGCCAGATACAGGTAAAAAAGTCTTTCGTGATTTCTCGCTAGGAATGAAACAAAGACTTGGTATCGCCATTGCCCTTCTATCTAAACCAGACTTCCTGATTTTAGATGAACCTATCAACGGTCTCGACCCAATCGGAATCAAAGAATTTCGACTAATGATTCAACGGCTCAATCAAGAAAAAGGGATCACCATTCTCATCTCTAGCCATATCTTGTCAGAACTCTATCTCCTAGCTAATCGTTTTGGTATTTTAGATCAAGGCAAGATTATCCGTGAAATCAGCAAAGCTGAATTTGAAACACTAAGTGAGGATTATATTGTGCTTAAGACAGCTGATCAAGAGAAAGCTTGTCAAGTATTGAAAGAACAAATCCAGCTCCAGTTCAAGGTTGTTAATCCAGAAAATGAAATTCATATCTTTGGTCAGGAACAAGATGTCAAACAGATTCTCAAGGAATTAACCTTGGCAGATGTCGCCATTGACGAGATTTACTACGCCCGTCAAAACCTAGAAGAATACTTCACTCAATTGGTCGAATAGGAGGAAAATCATGATACATACCATTCAAGCAGACTTTTACCGTCTTTTCCGTTCCAAAGGTTTTTGGATTACAGAGTTCATTCTCTTTTCTCTCATGCTAATGGGCGCAAGTATTGGAGCTACTGGCCATCTGATGGCAATCCAGACAGAAGAGCCAGAAATTCCAACCCATGGTTGGGACGGTGTACAAGCCCTGATTAACGCATCTAGTCAAGGTTCAAACCTCGTTTTTCTCTGTATTGTTTTAACTTGTCTAGTTCTCGGTGTTGATTTAATCGGAAAGCTCTATAAAAATAGTTTGACAGTAGGGGTTTCTCGTACCGAGTTTTTTCTAGCGAAAGCCTTTGTATTGGCTTGTATTGCACTTTTACAAGTCATCATCAGCCTTGTGATTGCCTTTATTCCAGCAACAATCTTAAATGGATTTGGAACTATGCCTGATGGCTTTATTGGCAATCTACTGGTAACCATTTTCCTTCAATTTCTTTGCCTCCTTGCTTGGCTTTCCATTGTTTCCTTCATCCTCTATGTTAGTCATTCTTATATTGCGGTATTTATTGGTTATTTGGTCAGCTCTATCTTACTTTCTATGCCAATGCTCATTTTTCCAAATATCAAAATTTTGCCATATTTATCATTGCAGTTTTTCTATGCAATGACTGCTAATAGTGAATCCATTTTCTATACACTTATAGTTACCTTAGCTGTTATTGTAATCTTTAATCTAAGTGGACTGGCAGTTTTCAAAAAGAAAAGTCTATAAAAAATGACCTCCTCTAGCCTACAGAGGAGGTTTATTTCGTTAAAAATAAATGAAAACCGACAACCACTGGCCATCTGTGCTTAGTTTCATCTCTGTACCGAGAAGATGACATAATTCCTCAGTGATATAAAGGCCTAAACCAGAGGATTCTTCCGTGTCTGATAGATTTTCAGAATAAAAACGATTGCTAAGATTTTCTATTTTTTTGATGGGCTGTTTAACAAGGTTTGCAATCTCTAAGACAAGCTGTTCCCTTTCCTTTCGCAAAGATAGACGCGCTTCTTCCTTGCCATGTTTGAGGACATTTCNAAGCAAATTTTGTAAAATTCGATCCAGCAAGTCTTCATCAGTCCTCATTTTCAGACCAGCTTCAACCTTAAAATCAAGCGAGATATTTGCCACCTGAAAAACATCATAATAAGCCAGAGTCTTTTTGGTGATAAAAGCTGAAAGATCCACTTCTTCCAGTTTCGGTTTGACAGCTCCTTCCATCAAACGACGGTATTCTAGGAGAGCCTCCAAACGTTTGGAAACTAAATCAAGATGCTGGGCTATTTTTTGTAAGGTTTCTGCTTTGTCTTCAGGAGATTTTATCAATTGTTGGGTGTAGCCTGAAGCGATAGTCAAAGGTGTCCGAATATCATGGGCGATATTGCTGATGGCCATATCCAGAGTGTGCTTTTCCCTTTTCATCACCAACCGAGACTGTTCCACTTCCTGAAATAGATTCTCAATCTGCTGGTAGAGTTGTAAAAAATGTTTGGAAAAAATGCTGACTCCGACTCTTTTCATACTACCTGTGAGAATCTTGTCTTCAATCTGTTGACTCAGGCTCTTAAGTGCTAGATGGTAGCGAATCAATGCAATCGATAAAATAATTAAGAGTACCAGCAGGATAAAGATTATCATGTAGGTCATTGCTTGTCTCCTTTTAATCTTACCCCAACTCCCCAGATGGTTTCAATATATTCTTGATTTGGGTCTAGCTGGTTTAATTTTTTACGAAGATTACTCAAATGCGTATTGAGAGTATTATCTCCAGGTAGGTAGCTATCCTCCCAGACCAATTCATAAAGTTCTTCCTTGGTGAAAATTTTCTTAGGGTGTTTAAGGAGAGTTTGGAGAATCAAGCATTCTTTTTTGGCAAGGCGAATGGTTTCCTGGCTATTTTTGATTTCAAAACTTTCTGCATCAAACTGGATATTTTTCAAGTTTTGTGGCAGATTTTCAGTTTTTCCTATTTCCATAGGCTGTTTTTCTGCGCTTTGACGTAATTGAACAGTAACTCTGGCAAAGACTTCGTCCAAATCAAAAGGTTTGACTATGTAATCATTGGCACCGTCTAAGAGGTATTGACTGATTAACTTCTTATCGCTCAAAGCCGTTAGCATAATGACTGGAATTTGACTTTGTTCCCTGATGGCTTTTAAAACCTGATCCCCATTTTTCCCAGGAAGCATGATATCTAGCAAAACGAGCTCAATCCCACCTTGGTCAAAAAGCATGATTCCTTCTGTACCAGAAAAGGCTTGAACCACCTCATGCTCCTCAGTAAGAAGTGTTCGCAAAATCTCTTGAATGTCACTATTGTCTTCAATAACCAATATCCTAGCCATAAATACCAACCTTTCTGCAACTATTATAGCATGTTTTATTGATAAAGCTTAAACAGAAAAGCTCCTCGCATAAAAGCGCGAGAAAGCCTTAGAGGGTTAAAATATAAAATCCACTTACTAGATGACCTAGTATCCCTATAGTTACTAGTGTAGTGAAAACGAGTCTAGCAGAATGAATCTCTCATTTCTTCCCTACTAGTCCGTAATTCGTTGATACATTTCTGGTCTTCTATCTCGAAACAAGCCCCAGTTTAGGCGTTCGCTTGCTCCCTTGTCTAGGTCATAAGTAGCTAACAGAACAGCTTCTCCTTGTCTTTCGGCTAACTCTAGAATTGCTCCTGTTTCATCCGTCATAAAGGATGAACCGTAGAAGTTAAGACTGGAACTCTGTCCACCATTTTCCTCACTTGGAGTGACTTCCTCTAATCCATAACGATTGGCTGCAATAACTGGAACAATATTTGCTGCTGCGTGTCCTTGCATGGTACGTTGCCAATGACCACAACTGTCTGTATCTAAGATAGGCTCTGAACCGATGGCTGTAGGATAAAAGAGTAATTCAGCTCCGTTTAATGCAAGACAGCGCGCTGTTTCAGGGAACCATTGATCCCAACAGATACCGATACCAATCTTAGCGTAGCGCGTATCCCAGACCTTGAAACCTGTGTTACCGGGCGTGAAATAAAACTTTTCTTGATAATAATGATCATCTGGTATGTGGGTTTTCCGATAAACGCCCAGCACTTCCCCATCTGCATCAATAACGGCAATAGAGTTATACAAGACATTGCCATCTTTTTCATAGAAACTAATCGGTAGAACAACCTGTAGTTCTTTAGCAAGAACTTTAAAATGCTGAATAGCTGTATTGTCTGTCACCGACTGGGCATGCTGGTAGTAGTCATACTGACGTTCCTGACAGAAATAGGGACGTTCAAACAACTCTGGTAAGAGAATGATTTGTGCGCCTTGTTCTGCAGCCTGACGTACTAAGCGCTCCGCTGTTTGAATATTTGTTGCCACATCCTTGGCACATTGCATCTGAATGGCTGCAACTCTTACATTTCTCATCTTTTTCTCCTATTCTGGGATTTGTTGGGTGATACAGTGGATATTGCCACCACCTAAAAGAATATCTCTGGCTGGAATTCCGACAACTTTACGGTCTGGGAAACACTTACTGAGAATATCTAAGGCTACTTGGTCATTGACATCTTGAAACTGGGGAACAAGGACAGCCTTATTGGCGATATAAAAGTTTACGTAGGAAGCTGCTAGTCGTTCACCTGCGTATCGCTCTTCTTCTCCTTCTTCATAGATGTAGCCTGGCAAATCCTCTTTGGTTACAACTTGATGAAGGGCTGGAATTGGAAGTTTATGAATGGTGAAGTGACGACCTTTTGCATCTGTCTCTTGTTCTAAGAGTTCGAGATCTGCTTTTGACATGGCATACTGAGGATCGTTTTGATCATCTGTCCAAGCCAAAACAATCTCTGCAGGACCAACAAAGGCTGCAACGTTGTCAACGTGTTCATTGGTTTCGTCCTGATAAATACCATAAGGAAGCCAAATAACTTTTTCAGCGCCAAGGCTCTCTAATAAGGTATTCTTAATTTCCTCTTTAGTCAGATGAGGATTGCGACCAGGACTAAGCAAGCAACTTTCAGTCACGAGAATGGTTCCTTGACCATCGCTATGTATCGCTCCGCCTTCCAGGACAAAAGGTTTAGCATTATAGACAGGCATTTCCAAGGCCTCAGCAAAACGGCTGGCTACTTGGTCATCATCTTCATAATCTTGATAAAGACCATCAACAGCACCACCCCAAGCATTGAAAGACCAGTCTACTGCCAACTTTTCCCTTTTATCATTAAGGAGAATGGTTGGGCCAGTATCACGCGCCCAGGCATCATTGGTGGAAATGTCTAAATAAACAACGCTATCTCCAAGGTAGTCTTGGGCTTCAGCTAAGTAGTCTTGCTCTACCAAAAGATAGACTCTTTCCCCTTCTGCTATGGTCTTAATAATCTGGCTGAAAGCTCTTTTGGCAGCCTTTCCTTGAAAAGGCCATGATCCTGGTCGAGTCGGCCATATCATGAGGGTACCATGATGGGGTTCGTACTCTGCTGGCATGCGATAGCCTAATTTTTTGGGACTGTCCATCATGATAATCTCCCTTTAAAATCTTGATATCCAAAGGCTTTGACTAAGCTACAGTCACCCTGCTCGTCCATAAGATAAAGACTTGGCAATCCAATACCATTAAAGGTATTATTTTTGACAAATGAGTAAATAGCTATGTCTTCGAAATAAAGTCTGTCTCCGATTTGGACTGGATTTTCAAAGCTATAATCACCAATCACATCGCCCGTCAGACAAGTATTGGAAGAAAGTCTATAGGTATGGGCTTTTTCCTGTGCCTCAAAGCCATTTCTCAAAGGTGGACGATAGGGCATCTCAAGTACATCAGGCATATGGCAGGTCGCAGAGGCGTCTAAAACCAAGATTTCCATACCGTTTTCTACAATATCCAAAACTTCAGTTGCTAGATAACCCGCATTGAGCGCAATGGCTTCACCCGGCTCGATATAGATTTCAAGATTGTAAGTTTCTCGGATACGCTTGATTTCTGAAATCAGCAAATCCACATCGTAACCTTCTCTTGTGATGTGGTGTCCGCCCCCCATATTGAGCCATTTAACTTGATGCAAATAGGAACCAAACTGCTCTTCTACTGCTTTCAAAGTTGTCTGTAAATCATCTGCTCCCTGCTCGCAAAGGGTGTGAAAATGAAGACCATCCACCAAATCCAGCAAATCACTCGGTATCTTGTCTGAAGTTACTCCAAAACGAGAACCAGGCGCACAAGGGTCATAGAGCGCGTGATCTCCTTGAGTTGAACACTGAGGGTTGAGGCGCAAACCGACACTGATACCAGCATCTCGGCAACGAGGACCGTGTTTACGCAACTGTCTCTCAGAGTTAAAAACGATATGGTCTGTTATCTCAAGTAATTCATCCAAGTCTGCATCCTTGAAAGCAGGCGCAAATACATGGACTTCTCCTGGAAATTCTTCTCTAGCTAGCTTAGTTTCATAGAGTCCACTGGCTGTCGTACCAGATAGATACTTGCTAATCAAGGGATAGGTTTTGTAGAGGGAGTATGCCTTCTGGGCAAGTAAAACCTTGCAACCAGCTTCTTCTTGAACATATTGTAGAATGCGGCAATTAGCTTCTAACTTGGCCAAGTCAATGACATAGGCTGGCGTTGGTACTTGTTCTAACTTCATTAGTCCACCATTTGCGGATTTTCAACCACAACCCATGGCAAACCATACTCATTCAAAGCTTCCATGAATGGATCTGGATCCAACTCTTCAAGGTTATACACTCCAGCTTGTTTCCAAGTACCGTTCATAACTAATTTTGTCCCAATCATGGCTGGAACACCTGTTGTATATGAAATTGCTTGTGAACCAACCTCTGCGTAACATTCCTGATGGTCGCAAACATTGTAGATATAGATGGTCTTTTCAACGCCATCTTTTACACCTGTAAAGATACAGCCGATATTGGTTTTACCTACAGTACGTGGGCCAAGGCTAGCAGGATCTGGAAGTAAGGCTTTTAAGAATTGAATTGGAACGATGTCTTGACCATTGAAATCAATAGTATCCGTACGAAGGAGTCCAACATTTTCAAGACATTTCATGTGCGTCAAGTAAGATTGACCAAAAGTCATAAAGAAACGAATCCGTTTGACACCTGGAATATTTTTGGCCAATGATTCGATTTCTTCGTGGTGAAGGAGATACATGTCTTTTTGTCCAACTTGAGGGAAATCGTACTCGCGCTTGATAGACATAGCTTCCACTTCGACCCATTTTCCATCTTCCCAGTAAGAACCTGGTGCTGAAACCTCACGGAGATTGATTTCTGGGTTAAAGTTAGTTGCAAATGGATAACCGTGGTCACCACTATTACAGTCTAAAATATCGATATAGTGGATTTCATCAAAATAGTGTTTGAGGGCATAGGCTGAAAAGACACTAGTCACACCTGGGTCAAATCCAGAACCAAGAAGAGCTGTCAATCCTGCTTTTTTGAATTTCTCCTGATAAGCCCATTGCCATGAGTAGTCAAAGTAGGCTGTAAAACCAAGTTCCTTACAACGTTTCTCATAGATAGCACGCCATTCAGGGTCTTCTGTATCCTCAGCCTCGTAGTTAGCTGTATCGATATAGTGGACACCTGTAGCCAAACAAGCATCCATAATAGTCAAGTCTTGGTATGGTAGCGCTACGTTCAAAACGGCTTCTGGCTTGTAGCTTTCAATCAAGGCAATGACTTCTTGAACCTTGTCAGCATCAAGTGCTGCAGTTTCAATTTTAGTACTCGTTTTGCCTTCTAATTTAGCCTTCAAGTCATCGCATTTTGACTTGGTACGGCTAGCAATCATAATCTCTGTAAAGGTTTCGCTATCTTGGCAAATCTTTGAAATAGCAACTTGGGCAACTCCCCCACATCCAATAACTAATAAACGACTCATTTTTTTCCTTCCTCTTCTTCTAAAATATCCTCAACATACTTGGGCAACATAAAGGCTCCCACGTGTAAGTTTGCAGTGTAGTATTCTGTGAAAAGCTGGCGTTTTTTCCAGCCTTCCTTGTCAAAATCTTTGACAGGGTGGTATTTTTTCGATGCAAATCCAAACAACCAATAGCCAGCTGGACTGGTTGGGATGTGGGCCTGATAGACCCGACTAATTGGAAAGGCTTGATTAACTTTGCGATGCATGCTTCGGCAAGCTGACTCATCCTCGTCAAAGAAGGGACTCCCATGCTGATAGATCATGATACCATCTTCCTTTAGAGCTCGATAACTATTGCCGTAAAATTCTTTGGTAAAGAGACCTTCCGTATGTCCAAAGGGATCTGTCGCATCGTTGATGATAATATCGTAGTCATCTTCACAGTTTCGCAAAAAGCGTAGCCCATTTTGGTAGTAAATGCTAACACGAGGGTCATCTAACCCTGCGGCAAAATCTGGGAAATACTCACGACAGACCTCAACCAACATCTCATCTGGTTCCACGATATCGATTTGCTCCAGTTCAGGATAAAGTGTTAATACTTGAGCAACACCACCGTCACCACCCCCAATAACCAAGACTTTCTTGGGATTTGGGTGCACAGCCATGGGAACATGGACGGTCATTTCATTGTAGACAAAATCATCCGCATCTGAGAATAAAACATGCCCATTTAAAATCAAAATCTTTCCAAAAGCTGGCGTATCCAAGACTTCGATATCCTGCCATTCACTTTTACCAGCGTAGAGTTGCTTGGCTGTTCTCAGGGACAATTTGACATCTGGAGTATGAACTTCAGAAAACCATAAATCCATCTAGTTCTCCTTTCTCTTAATGACGTTGATGTGATTGACCTCGGGATCTTCCGTCCCTTGGAGGGAGCAACCACGTTCCTTGGCAAATTGGATATAGTCTACAATTTCACGTGTAATGCGTTCACCAGGAGCCAAGATAGGAATCCCTGGAGGATAGCACATGACAAATTCCCCACAGACTTGTCCAACAGACTCATCCAAAGTTAAACTTTTTCTCTCTGAATAGAAGGCTTCTTGCGGAGATAGCACTAACCCGGGCTGAATATATTCTCCAGCTATCAAGTCCTTCCCATCTCGTGAATAGAGTCTCTTAATATCAGCCAAAGCACCGACCAAGCGCTCGATGTCTTGGATGCGGTCACCAATCGAAATATAGGCTAAGATATTGCCAATATCACCAAACTCAATCTGGATGTCGTATTCGTCTCGTAGGAGGTCATAAACCTCGATACCTGTTAAACCAATACCCTGAGTGTAAACTGACAACTTGGTTACATCAAAATCACATACCGACACGCCATCTATTAACTCTTTTGAGTAGGCATAGTAGCCACCTATGGCATTAATTTCACGACGAGCATACTCGGATAGCTCAATGACTTTCTCAAACGACTCTTTACCACGAAGGGCCAAGTTGCGACGTGAAATATCTAAACTAGCCATCAACAAGTAAGAGGCGGATGTTGACTGGGTAAGATTGATAATCTGACGAACGTACTCAGGATTCATCTGCTCCCCGATAAGTAAAATGGAGCTTTGGGTCAAACTCCCACCAGACTTATGCATGGAAACTGCTGCCATATCAGCGCCTGCATCCATAGCAGAAAATGGAAGTTTATCAGTAAAATGTAAGTGTGCTCCGTGGGCTTCATCCACTAAAACCATCATGCCAGCTTCATGAGCCATTTCCGTTAAACCCTTGAGGTCTGAACAAATTCCATAGTAAGTAGGATTGTTAATCAAAATGGCCTTGGCATCTGGATGCTCCTTAATTGCCTGCGCTACTCGGTCATTTTCAAGACCTAAAGCGATACCAATCTTAGGATCCACACTCATCTCGATATAGATGGGAATGGCACCACATAGAACCAGCGCATTAATAGCAGATTTGTGGACATTACGTGGCAGAATAATCTTATCTCCTGCCTTGCAGGTTGACAGAATCATAGTCTGCACCGATGAAGTTGTTCCCCCAATCATGAGAAAAGCATGGCTAGCTCCAAAAGCATCCGCCGCCAGCTCCTCTGCATCTCGAATAATCGAAATAGGATGCCCTAAATTATCCAAGGGTTTCATCGAATTGACATCAATGCCTACACATTTTTCTCCTAACAGTTCGACAAGTTCTGGATTTCCTCGTCCGCGTTTGTGACCTGGTACATCAAAGGGAACAATTCTTTTCTTGCGTAACTTCACCAAGGCCTCATAAATTGGGGCTTGGTTTTGATCTAACTCTTTCAAGACATACTCCTTTCCATATTTTTAGAACCTTATGAAAACTAAGGAACTAAAGGTTGACTCATGAAAAAAGAGCAGGTTTTCACCTGCTCTGCAATCTTCCGACGTTTTTATGTTTGTTTCTGTTGAGTATGTCTGTTCCTGATGTTTCCTAACTCTCTAGTAGCAAATATTACGTACTTTATTGATCGTTTCACAAGATGACGTGTGCTTTCACCACACTAAAATTTATGAATTAGGACAAGTGTCCTAACATCAACTTATAAAAGTAGGCTTTTAACCCTATCAATAATGTGGTTTTTCAACCACGCTTCGGCATTCAACCCTGCCTGTCCGTAGGCGTTTTTTACTCGGGTTTATATTTGCTAGAAAACATCATCTCATTTTCTAAGCTTTATTACTATATCATACTTCCAACATTCTGTAAAGTACTTTTTTTAAAAAATATCTACTTTTGTTCGGAAATATAATGTTTTATATAGGTTTTTATAAACTGTATAATGTGAAAGCGGATATAAAAAGAACTAGAAAGCTCTAGTTCTCAGATTTTGTATTTAACGAATACTATGCTTATTCATCTTTTGTTCAAAGATAGTCGTGATAATCTGACGTAATTCTTCGCGTTCTTTTTCTGGTATTTCACTACTTGTTTGAGCTGCAGCGTAGAGTTCAGGGTATTCAATTGAAATGCGTTTAATCGTACGTGTCGTAGCATGTTTTCTTACAAAAAACGGAATTCGCTTAATCAAGTCTTGTGGTACTAGCGCAAGAATCTTTTCAGCAGTTTCCTTGTCACTAATCTTAGACGTCGTCAGCCCCTTCTTAATCATTTCCTGTTCTTTTTCTGTAAAATCTTTTAATTCCATTCGATTGGTCCTCCTATTTTCTCTATGTTAAATTATATATCATTTGTAGCAAGACGACAAATAGTCTGTTTGTAAAATCTTCTCTATACTACAACTTTCCTGTCGCTCATAATTGCTCTTTAATGAAAAATCACAAATCCTTTTGGAGAGATGACAAGCTGATTCTCTAATTCTTGGCAATTGCTTGCTAGTGTTACAACTTCTTTCTCTAAAAGATAATCATCTTTTGATTGGTTAAAGATCGCTTTAAGGACCCGGCCTTCGTATGTCCATTCCAGAGCTACTATATCTTGTTTGATTTCTTTTAGGCTATACTTGCCATGCTGAATGGTTGATGACGCTTGTTTTCTAATATTAATCAGCTGCTTCATGAAATTCAGCATATCATTGTCACTTGATACACGTTCCCAAGGCATACAACGTCGACAATCTGGGTCCGGTCCCCCGGTTAAAGCTAACTCGGTTCCGTAATAAATGCAGGGTGTTCCCTTTTGTAAAAAGAGAAAGGCTAGGACTGATTTAACCAGTTGCACATCCTCATTGGCCGTCCACAAGATTCGTTCTGTATCATGCGAATCCAAGAGATTAAACATGACCTCTGAAATCTGCTGTTTGTAATACATAGATTGGCCATTGATGTCATAGATGAACTGGTCCGTCTTCTTAATTCCTCGTAAGAAATACTCTTTGATGCTATCAGATAAGGGATAATTCATGACCGCATGGAACTCATCGCCATTTAGCCAAGGCTGAGACCTATGCCAGACTTCTCCTAAAATATAAAGATCAGGCTTTTTAGCTAAAACTGCCTTACGAAAATCCCTCCAAAACTGATGGTCAATCTCATTAGCAACATCCAAACGCCAAGCATCGATATTAAACTCTTCAATCCAATAAGTCGCAACTTTTAAAAGATAGTCCTTGACCTCTGGATTGGCTGTATTTAGCTTAGGCATATAGTCCTCAAAACCAAAAGCATGATAAGGTAATTCTCTCTTATTGGCTAACTTTTCAGTCGTCACTGGAAATTGTTGAATATGGAACCAATCCCTATAAGCAGATTGCTCACCATTTTCGACAACATCTTGCCATTGAGGCGATTGCGAACCAATATGGTTAAATACAGCATCCAGCATGATTTGCATGCCACGCTGATGGGCCTCATCCACCAATTTCCGAAAGGTCTCCTTGTCCCCAAAATGACGGTCAATTTCAAAGTAATCCGTCGTATTGTACTTATGATTGCTCGTAGATTCAAAAATCGGACAAAGATAGAGACCAGTAATACCCAAGTCTTGCAAGTAATCCAGATGATCAATAATCCCCTGTAAATCACCACCAAAAAAATCATCACTATTAGGTGTGATAGATGAATCCCAGTCTAAAGTCCCTTCTGGGTTTAATAGAGCATTTCCATTGGCAAATCTCTCAGGAAATATCTGATACCAAACCGTATTTGAAACCCAGTCAGGAACCTTGCAGGCATCAATCTCATGAAGATAGGGGAACTTAAATCCATTTCCAATAGCATAAAGATTTTCTAGAGAATTTTCCACACACCCTTTATCGCCATATAAAATACGTTGACCTTCAGTATCCTTGAGTTCAAAGAGATACTGGATACGTGCAAAGTCAACTGACACTTTAACCTGCCAATAATCAAATAAGGCATCAGAAGTTATTTTAGACATTTCTTTTGTATCCTGATAAAACTCCTCCATAAAGATAAAAGGATCACCATAATGCAAGTTGATGCTTTCAATATCCCCTTTCTTAGTTCGAATCCGAATATGAAGTTTCTTATCCTTATAAAGATAGGCATACTCCGACTCAGTCCTATGGTAAATAGCACTTAATTCCATCAATTTGTCTCCTAAAGTATTAATTCAAATTTTACGCAAACGTTTTCAAAATTAATAAATCCAGTATACTATTTTTGTAAACTATTTGCAAGGAATGTCCGTTCTTAAAAAACTATCTTTTAAAGTATACAAAAAGCCTTAAAAAAGGCTTTCTCTATATACTAATCCTCTTTTGGTTTTGAAAATACTTCAACTCGTTGAGCTAGGACTTTGATTTCTACAGGTAGGTTATCCGATTTATCGCCGTCAACGTCTGACTCCAATTCACTATCTGAAGAGATCTTAATATTACGCGCTCTGATATAATCAATATTATCATTGCCGACAACATCTCCTTTTAGTAAATCAGGAATGACGGATAATTTGGAGAATAGAGACGCATCTTTCAGAATCAAAATATTGGCATAGCCGTCTTTGTTTTCTTCAAAGATTTTCTTATCAGCGAAGTAATTTGTCAAGAGAACCAAAACATGGCTAGCTTCACCAACATAATTTCCATTTTCTGTTTCAACCTTAATGTTAAAGACCTGATCCGTCATGACGGACTTCATGGTATTTACAGCATAGGCTAAAATACCGAATTTTGTCTTGTCCTCAATCTCCACATTGTGAATCGCCTCAGGAAGTGAACCGATACTAAAGATATAACCAAAATAATTATCATTTGCTTTACCGATATCAATCTTGTTGGTTAAATCAAAATCCAGTTCATCAATTGCGCCATCGATGTCTTGATTGATTTCCAACAGTTTTGTAATGAGGTTACCCGTACCGCCTGGGATAATCCCTAACTTAGGAATGTAGTCTCTCTCAGCAATACCCGAAATGACTTCGTTGACAGTCCCATCTCCACCAAACACAACCACTGCATCGTACTGCTCACTAGAAGCTTCTTCAGCAAAATGTGTTGCATCAAGCGCTTTTTCAGTAATTTTGGTTTCTACGTGCTCAAAGTATTCTTTTGCTTTATTTTCCAGTTTTTCTTTGTAATCCAAAGCCTTCTCGCCACCAGAGGTAGGGTTGATAATTACCATTGCTTTTTTCATTAATATTCTCCTTAATTTTAAATAAAAATGTTTACATTTCGTCGTATGCAAGTAAATGTAATCCTATTATACAATGAAAATACGGAAAAGAGAAATATGACGTACTGGAGATTAAAACGCTTTTATTCTATTTTCCCATCTAATGACTACATCCTTTAAGGGTTCATCCAAGTAAGAATTGGCATTATCCTTTATCCAATCAGGAATACCATAAGCTGCCTCGGCAATGCTACCAGTTACTGCAGCAAGTGTATCACTATCGCCACCAAGTGAGATGGCGTTTCTTATCGCATCTTCGAAGTCTCTACTTTCAAGAAAGGCAATAATGGCTTGAGGGACAGTTTCTTGACATGTTTCGTTAAAACGATAGTTAGGACGGATTTCATCTAAAGTTTGAGATAGATTGTAGCCGTATGTCTTCTCTATATAATCCTTAATCCGTCTTTTACACTCCCTAGGATTGTCATTAATTGGTTGCTCGTATTCTCTACAATAACCACCAAAGTAAAAACGACAAAGAAAGATAGCATCAGCTGTAGCCATAGCACCTTTGACACCTTCTGGATGATTATGAGTTACCTCTGCAGAAAGACTCGCAAGTCCTCTAGATGATAGCCACATACCAGTTCTCGCATAAAAATCACAGTCCATTAACCAAGCGCATGGAGAAACACGCATAGCTGATCCATTCCCAAAGCTATTATAAGGCTCACGGTTATCGCTCTTTAGCCATGCATTAAACCGAGCACCGTAATCAGCATTCGGATACAGTCTGCCATATTTCTTCATCGCATCAATAAAGTCATCCTTCTGCCCACCATTCATGATTGCTTCTGCGGACTGCACAGGTCATAACCGTGTCATCTGTGAAAAAGCAGTCTTTCCGAAATAAAGGAAAGTCCTTTGTTTTGATATTGTTCCACTCGTAAACAGAACCTACAATGTCTCCAACGATTGCTCCGAGCATGGTATTCCTCCTTGTAACGTATTGAGGCGGTGATATATTTTATAAATTTGTAGTTCCTTATAAACTAAGTTACTACAAAATTTATAGGTGTTCATCTAATAAAATTATAGTTCACATAGCTCTAAATTAAAGTTAAGATATATAATGGAAAGACTTAATAATTTTTAATATAAACATTTTTAATAAATAACTTTATTTGATTTCACAATTTGCTTCACTCTCCAGTTATAACTATACTGGTTGTACACTAGCCATCAGACCGTGAGAAATAAAACATCTATTATTTTTAAAGTCTGAAAAATAGGTATCACTGATAAAACTGTATAGGTTATCAACAGGTCTATTGTACCAATCCTTGTAAACATATTCCATCTCATATATCAGTAATGCTTGTCCATCTTGACTATAGCCTTTGAAAGTTATCGAAAAATTATCTCTGAAACCGATAATTTTATCATTCTTATTTGTATTTTTTCTCTTTCTATATGGCTCAAAATCAATAAGTCGCGTATATTTCAAGAGTTTTGATAAGTTTTTTTCTGATAGTTTCTGACTAAGTTCAAAAACGATTATTCCAGTATTCCCAGACTCTTGATAGGACAGTTCAGAGTTTATCAGATTACACTTAAAATAACCGAAAATTTCACAGCCACTATGAATAATAAATTC
>NZ_RJOG01000025.1:0-23787 GCF_003942965.1 Streptococcus mitis
CTTTCTTCTGATTCTTCATTACATTTTATTAATTCTGGCAACAACGAAACTAATTTTTCTTTCTTTTTGGTGATACTAGTTTCTTGCCTTATATACGATTCTTGCATTTTTTGAATCAATAGTTTAATAAATTCTTCCCTAGTTCTGTATTCGGGTTCAGCAGAAATATTAACTTGTAATTGTGGTTTAGGATTTAACCTAAAACTATGGTTTACATCTTTAAGTAAGTACGTTTTAACAAATTTTTCGTTATACTCCTCAAATTGTAGTCCTGATTGAATTCCAACGTAGTAAACAATAATATAAACTAAATAAAAATTACCATTTTTAATAAACGATATAATTTTTGAAGGAGTCCCTATATCTGGATTACTATCTACCGAAGATATTTTTATTGCTTTAAAATCAATCCAAATCTCCTCTTCTCGATTCATGTAGTTAAACTTACAACGAGCATCCCATGGATTTTTTGTTTTTCCTTGAGGTGATTGCTCAGCATCATGAATAAATCTAGATACTTTTTCATCATTTACTTTTTCTTTAAACTTACCTTCTAAAAAGTCACTAATTTCCGCACCAGCTCTTGCTCGTGCTGAGATTTCTAATTGTTTATTATCATTAATAATTTCTAATACTATTCTTGTTAATTCCTCACATAGAAAAGTTTCATATTTTTTAAAATCCATATAATACCTCTTTGTTTGCAAATTGTTTGTAATTATCTTTTTAAAGGCTCTGAAATACTGATTTCAAAGCCTTTTTATTGTAACATTTGTTATTCCCACTCAACGGTTGCAGGTGGTTTACTTGTAATGTCGTAGACGATACGGTTAACGTGGTCCACTTCGTTTACGATACGTACAGAAATCTTTTGAAGTACTTCCCATGGAATCTTTGCAAAGTCAGCTGTCATACCATCGATAGAAGTGATAGCACGGATTGCAATCGTGTAGTCATACGTACGACCGTCACCCATAACACCAACTGAACGAACGCCTGTGTTCACTGTGAAGTATTGCCAGATATCGCGGCCAAGACCTGCTTTAGCAATTTCCTCACGAAGAATAGCGTCTGATTCGCGAACTGTTTCAAGTTTTTCTTCAGTGATTTCACCCATGACACGGATAGCAAGTCCTGGTCCTGGGAATGGTTGGCGCCATACGATATGGTCTGGCATACCAAGCTCTGTACCAAGGGCACGAACTTCGTCTTTATAGAGTGTGTTGAGTGGTTCAATCAATTCAAACTGCATGTCTTCTGGAAGGCCACCCACGTTGTGGTGTGACTTGATAGTTTGAGCTGTATCCGTACCAGACTCGATCACGTCTGTGTAAAGCGTACCTTGAGCAAGGAATTTCACATCTTTGAGCTTACTTGCTTCGTCATCAAAAACATATACAAACTCATTACCGATGATTTTACGTTTTTGTTCAGGGTCAGAAACGCCAGCAAGTTTATCAAGGAAACGTTTAGCAGCGTCTGCTTTGACGATATTCAAACCAAACTTACCACCAAGCATGTCCATAACTTGGTCCGCTTCTCCTTTACGAAGAAGACCGTGGTCTACGAAGATACAGATCAATTGATCGCCAATAGCCTTTTGGAGAAGAACTCCAACAACTGAAGAGTCAACACCACCTGATAGACCAAGAAGGACACGTTTATCACCGACGGTTTCACGAATTTTTTGGATCTGCATATCAATGAAGTTATCCATTGACCAGTCGCCTTTAGCCTTACAAATGTTAAGGGCGAAGTTGCGAAGGATATCATTTCCGTATACAGAATGACGAACTTCTGGGTGGAATTGGATACCGTAAATGTGTTTATCTGGGTTTTCAATGGCTGCATAAGGGCAGTCAGCTGAAGTTCCAGTACGAACGAAATCAGCAGGAATCTCTGTTACAGCATCACCATGGCTCATCAAAACAGTCTGCTCGTCTGGTGTTGATTCAAAAAGAGCTGATGGTGTGTGAGTAAGAGTTGATTGACCGTATTCACGATTTCCAGCATCACCTGCAGGGACAACTTTTCCTCCAAGTTTATGGGTCAATAACTGCATACCATAACAGATTCCCAAAATAGGAATTCCAAGTTCGAAGATTTCTGGGTCAATATCGAATGAACCATCTTCGTATACAGAGTTTGGACCACCTGATAGGATAATTCCTACAGGATTGATTTCACGAACTTCAGCAGCTGAAATTTTATGGCTCTTTAGTTCTGAAAAAACGCCAATCTCACGGATACGGCGTGAAATCAGCTGGTTGTATTGGCTACCATAGTCCAATACGATGATTTTTTCTACATCTTGCAAATCAGTTGAAATGTTGCTCATCTTTTTCCTTTCTCAAAAGAAATATCTTTTTTCAATATTCTATCACAAATAAGGGCGAATTACCAACTAAACAAGGCGAAGTTTGACTTTTTCTAGTTTATTGGGGTACAATAGAGAAAAGATAGAAATGAAGTGAAAAATATGCTACCCGCTTATATGAAAATCCATGATCAGATTAAAAAGGATATTGACGAACATCGTTGGGCCATTGGTGAGAGACTTCCCAGTGAACGAGACTTAGCAGAGCAGTTTGCGGTCAGTCGCATGACCCTCCGCCAAGCTATTTCCCTCTTGGTCGAAGAAGGAGTTTTAGAGCGCCGTGTAGGAAGTGGCACCTTTGTATCCAGTACACGTGTACAAGAAAAGATGAGAGGGACAACCAGTTTTACTGAAATTGTTAAGTCCCAAGGTAAAGTACCCTCTAGCCAACTCATTTCCTACAGAAAAACTATTCCCAATGAGCAGGAAGTTGCCAAGCTAGGAATTTCTCCAACGGAGAATATTATCCGAATGGAACGAGTCCGCTATGCCGACCAAGTTCCTCTAGTTTATGAAGTTGCTTCTATTCCTGAAAAATTCATTAAGGACTTTAAAAAAGAAGAAATCACCAGTCATTTCTTCCAAACCCTGCAAAAACATGGCTATCGTATCGGCAAATCACAACAGACTATTTATGCTCGCCTTGCTAAGGAAAAAATCGCCCACTATTTAGAAGTTGAAAAAGGACATGCTATTCTTGGTTTGACCCAGGTTTCCTACCTAGAAGATGGTACTGCTTTTGAATACGTAAAAAGTCAGTATGTAGGCGAACGCTTTGAATTTTATCTTGAAAATAATTAGATCACTATGCAAAAACTCTCTGTCACGGACAAAGAGTCTTTTTTATTTCTCTAACAATAAATCTTTCAAAGAAATCAGAGTTACTGCAATTAATATCATTGCCATTCCAAGAAAATCAATGGGATAAAATTTTTCATTCATAATTAGGAAAGCAAAGAAAACCGCTGATATTGGCTCAATTGAAGCCAACAAACTTGACTTGACCGGCCCTATCAAACTGGCTCCTTTAAGGAAAGCTGTATAGGCAAAGACAGTCCCGATAAGAATAATACCCGCAAAAGCAAGGAGAAAATCAAGACTAGTTGGGATAGCAGTCTGTAGAACCCCTGTAAAAGGAAGGGCGACCAAACCAGCTATGACCATTCCCACACCAATGACCAAGTTGCTCCCCCACTTCTTAATCAAGGCTATGGGCAAAATGATATAAAGTGCGTAAGTCAGAGCAGAAAATAGACCCCAGAACAGACCAGAAGGTGTCATAGATAACTGGTCCAACTGCCCATGAGTTGCAATCAGAAAGGTCCCTCCTATGGCTAATATGATTGAAACAATCTCTCCCAGTGTTGGCGCCACCTTATCCTTGATACAGCTATAAATTAAAATTCCGACAGGACAAACATACTGAAGCACCGTCGCGGTTCCTGCATTGGTTTCCTGAATAGCAGTTAGATAGGCAAATTGATTGAGGAAGAGGCCAATTAGAGCAAAAATAAGAAGAGACAGCAAACTCTTTCTATCCTTTAAAAAGGCCAGCATTTTATCCTTTGCAGTAGCATAAGCCAAGAGCATGAGAATTCCACCAGCAATCAAAAGTCGTAAGTTGGTCAAGACCAGAGCCGAAATTCCGTGTGTCATCAGGTATTGGCCACTCGTTCCTGACAAGCCCCAAGCAATTCCAGCCACAACTGTTAATAAAGTCCCTTTTAAACTGTTTGACATGTCTCTCCTTACTCTTCTTTACGAATCAAGTCCATCACTTGATTGCGGTCTAAAATCCATTGAGCCCTCTCATCCTTTTCATAGGTACGATTCGATAGAAAAATAGCCGCTTCTTGGTTCTGACGATTCCACATGATAAAGGTACCTGTATAGCCCGTATGGTCTAGCCAATCTCCTTCCAAATTCCATGCCAAAGAACGTTCCTTGTCATCGAAAGGAGAAAAATTTTGTCTCAAATCTCTTGCAAAATCATCTGCTAAATAGTGTTCTAAAAAGATTTGTAAATCCTTTACAGTCGAAAACAAACCAGCACTACCAGCATGTCTGCCCAGGAGGCGAGCCTTTGGATCATGTACCATGCCTGCCTCTACACCTCTAATTGTTGGAACAGCAAGCTCAACAGGGCCAAATTGGGTTTCCGTCATTCTCCAAGGATTACAAACTTGTTCTTGTAAAATCATATCCAAGTCCTGATCAAAGATTCTTTCTAAAATAAAGCCCAACAGCAAAAAATGGACATCAGAATAAAGAAAGGCTGGCTGACTTCGTCTCTTGAGATGAAACATCGCTTCCTTTAATTCTGAATCTGTTAAAAGATCACGATTGGGAATAAACGGATCAAGGTCTGTAGCATGGGTCAAGAGTTGACGAATAGTGATATCTGGATAATCACTCTCAGGTAAAAAATCTGTTACCGGTCTGTCAATATCTAATTTGCCTTTTTCCCACAAGAAAGTAAAAACCGTACCAACCCCAACAACCTTACTGACACTGGCTAAGTCATAAACCAGTCCTGGCTCAGTATCCAAGCCATGCTCTGGATCACTCTGTCCTAAATAGAACTCCGTCCATTGATTGTCCTTAAAATACGCAAAAGAGGCTCCGGGATAAATCCCTGCCTCGATTTGTTCTTCTATTTTTTTAATAATCTTGGTCCACTTCATACTTCTTCAAACCACAATTCAACATTATTTCTATCTTTACCAAGGAAGAATTTTTCAGACTTAGGAATAAAATATTCAGTAGACTCAAACTTCTTACGAAGACTTTCTATATCTAGTCCATTGACCAAGAACTTGAGCATAGATAAGTCCCAAGTAATCGTATTGTCCACAGTCAAATCTTGCCCCTGAGCTGGGATAAAATCAAGTGATGCCCCAATTTCAGATACTTCCAAGAAACTTTCGACATCAGTTGGGAGATGTAATTCCATAGAAATCTCAAATTTACTCAAAGAAATTGACTCCAAATCTGTTTGAAATTCAAGTTTTTCTTCTACTTCTACTAGACTTTCTCTATCATCTTCCGCATGAATCAAAATCAAATCATCTTCGGGTGAAAAAATCTCAAAAGCGTAGCCATTTTGACCTTTATATAATCGATGAATCGAATCTGTTTTAGATAAGATTCCTTCAATTTCTAAGGGATTTTCTACCTTGACAATCAATCTAGCTAGTTTTTTTCTTCCCTCTACCTTACGAGTGCGCATACTTGGAGCTTCTTCTAAAACCAGCTTTTCTAAACCTGTTTGATCACCTAGTGACAGAAAGGCTGACTCTTCTAATAAGGCCTTCATGCCAAGGGTTTCTATATAAAATGTTTCATTTAATTTTCTATTATTAACTTTTAAAGTAGGAATAATCCGTACAATCTGATTTACATTCATAAACTCCTCCAACTCTTTTATTTTAAAGGATTTTAGAATTTTTTACAAGAAATTATGCTCAGATTTACCTTTTTTTCGTAAAATTTCATCTAAAAAACCGAGGATTTCCTCGGTTTCAATTTCTTATAGGTAAAGGAATTTGAAAATAGCTACTGCCGCAATTGCTGCTGCGATCGGTGCTACTACTGGTACCCAAGAATACCACCATTTTGAATCACCTTTGTGCTCACCAAGAACTGATTTTGGAAGGAAAGCATGAAGGAGACGTGGCCCCAAGTCACGGGCTGGGTTTAAGGCAGGTCCTGTAGGTCCACCAAGTGATGTTACCAAAGCCATAACAAGGAATCCAAGTGCCAAGTGAGCTACTGAAAGTCCTGAAGCAGTATGTGGTGCTACTTGGGCTTTGATTGCTAAATCAGAAAAATCAACATTTTGACCTGCTTGACTAGCCATTTGTTTCATGTATTGAAGCACTTCAGAACCAAAGAAGTTTTTAGTCATTCCAAGGGCTGCAAAGAAAAGAACAAATGATCCAACAAACTCATTTACAAAACCATTAACAGTTGCTGCAAAATGTGATTCTTTTGTACCATTATCCAAACTTGAAATTGTTGAGAAAGTACCCAAAATGTTGTTTGGATTTTCAGTTTTCAAGTAGTATGGGCGGTGTGTTGCCACAACCAAGGCTTGACCAAAGATAGCACCCAAAACTTGTGCAATGATATAAGGCGCTACTTGTGCCCAAGGGAAAAGACCGCTGATTGCAAGTCCAAGAGTGAAGGCTGGGTTGATGTGGTTTCCAGATACGTTACCAAACATTAATGCTGGGATCATAACCCCCATACCATAACCAACAGCGATAACGATCCAGCCACTTTGGTGACCTTTCGTACCTTTAAGTTCAACGTTGGCAACTGCACCATTTCCAAGAATGATCAAAATAGCAGTTCCCAAAAATTCAGTGGCATATTTAATTGCCCATGTGAAATCCATTTGATAGATTCTCCTTAAAATTTTTTAGACAATCCTTATTCTATCAATTTTTATATCTTTTAGCAACTACTTTTCCGAAAGATTATATAAGAAAGCGGTTTTATTTCTTATATAAAACAAAAGGATTAAGGGAGTGAATTTCCTTAATCCGAGAGTTCTTATTCTTGACGTTGTCCGAAATCAGCAATCATCTGCTCCATTTCTTGTCGACTCGGGGTTGTCAGCATATAAAGGTAATCCCCTTGAAGTTCCGCAAAAGCCGCTGGCATGATTTTTTTAACCTTAAACTGCTGAGTATATTTGGCAAGCAAGTCCTCCTCAGAATAGACATAGTGAACATTTGCACGACGGGATGTAGCTAAACAATATTGAGGTTCAAATTCTGACACTGGGAATTCTTCTCCTGCTACAATAGCAGCATATCCACGATAGAGGTCCAAGGAATGAGCAAAGTTATAAACATCGATAGTGAAACCACCTGCAGGGCGGTTATTGTACTCGATGGCAATATAATCATCCCCTTCACGGAAGAACTCGATATGGAAGAACCGTTCTTTCATACCAAATTCTTTGACAATTGCCTCACCATATTTACGTAATTTGGGATCCATGTCCTTAAGAACATAGTAGGAATTGTCCATCTTGTAAATCATGAGATCCAGCGGTGTATAGGCGTAGTCAAAGGTCGTTGAGAAGACAATCTTTCCATCCTTATCCACTAGACCATCAAAGGTGCAAATTTCGCTGGAAGTGACAAATTTTTCAAAGAAATAAACGGTCGAATGGTCCCATTCTTGCTTGAAGTGATTGATATCGTCTTCTGTTTCAAGCTTAAAGGTCGCTGCCGCTCCCACTCCGTTATCAGGTTTGGCAATCATTGGTAGACCGATTTCTTTCACTGCTTTATCCACATCTGCTTCCGTATTGATAACAGCTCCAGGGACCACAGGGACACCTGCTTTTTTGAAAAGCTTCTTCATTTCAGACTTAAATTTCGTCTTTTTGAGATCCTCTGGTTTGGCACCAAAGACATTGAATTGTTCTCTGAGTGCTGCGTCTAGCTCAAGCCAATATTCATTGTGAGACTCGATGCGGTCAATTGGGCCATGTTTATAAAAGAGAAAAGCAACTGCACGTTTGACTTCGTCTATGTTCTCAAGATTATCAACACGGAAATACTCAGTCAGGCTATTGCGTAAAGGTGCATCCAATTGCTCGTATGGTTCTTGACCAATTCCCAAGACTGTGATGCCTTTATTAGCTAGTTCAATGGTAAACTGTTGAAAGTTTTGCGGATAGTAGGGAGAAATAACAAGGTAATTCATAGGTAACTCCTTTTATAAATAGAGATTTCCAAGGAAATAAGGCATTTGTTTGCGCCACCATTCCCAGTCGTGGGCGACATCGTGTCCCCATTCAGCAAACCAGGCTGGAATTTGTTTCTGGTCAAAGGCTTCTTTGAGCTTGTAGAAAGATGGTAGACCGTCTTGTTCCCAGGCACCAAGACCCGTACACAGCACAATCTCCGCCTGACGATAACGGTCAATAAACCAGCCGTCGTTTTGGTTCCAGATATAATCTACTGGCGAGTTTTGGTAAATAGCATCGTCATTGTAGTAATCGCCGACAAAGAAACGTACATCGTAAACACCACTAAGAGCAATTACTTTGGTAAAAACATCTGGATGTTGGAGAAAAAAGTTGACTGCATGGTAGGCGCCCATCGAGCAACCTGTCGTCATCATACCATCAAACCAACCTGTCTTATGCTTGATAAAAGGAATAGCCTCCTCAATCACGTAGCGTTCGTAGGCACGGTGCATCTCTGCTTGGTCGTGCCCATTTTTCCAAGTGGCCAACCAGCTCTCACTATCTACACTGGACAGGGTAAAGAACTGGACACGGCCTTCCTCGATAAAAGAAGCACAGGCATCAATCATGCCAAAATCATAGTATTCGTTGTGACTACCACCTGATGAAGCAAAAACCACAACTGGAATCCCAGCATGTCCATAACGATTAAGGTACATTTCACGGTTAAGATTGCCACTCCAGTGGCTAAGATGTTCAATATGCATGGGCTTTCTCCTTTCTTACTTTACCATTTTTCTGCAAAAAATCTCAGACAGTCTGGTAAATTCTCCGACCATGGAATCTCACTATGGATGGCACCAGACTGAACTTTCAAGACAAGATTATCTAAGTGTACCCCACCTGCTATCAAATCATGGTAATACCGAAGAGACGAATCGATGTAGGCTTGTTTGATATTACCAGCCATCAGGGTCTTGTCCGTATCATCTGCTTCTTCTGTTCCAACATAGATGAAGATACGCTGGTCAGGCGATAGTTTCTGGCGCTCGATATAGCGATTAAAGGCTTCTTGATGGAGCCAGTTAGCAGATGAAAAGACCCCGAGACATCCAATTTGATCTTGGTATTCCAAACCGATAAACTGGGTAATATTACCGCCTAGTGAGGAGCCAATCATAGCCGTATGCTGGCGGTCAGCTTTGGTACGGTAGGTCTCATCGATAAAAGGTTTGACCACCTCCATGACAAACTCAGAATATTCCACACCCTTACCGCCAAACTGCTGCCCCGGAATAGGAGATTCTTGGAACTTCCAAGCCGCATACTCATTCATCCGCCCCATACCATCATTATCAATAGCAACGACAATCATGCGACTGATATCAGGATTACGCTTAATAGCTGGGATAATCTTCCATGAATGGCCAATGAAAGACTCCTTGCTATAAAAAACATTTTGCCCGTCATGAAAGTAAACAACAGGATAGGAACGATCCGTGTCTTTCTCATAATCTTTAGGAAGAAGAACACGTACACGGCGCTCCTTACCTGTATAAGGAACCTTGAGTTTGTGTTCTTTCATTTTTAAATAAAAGTAGGATTGATTCATTGTCAGAAAACTCTCTATATTCAAAATTTTATTTCATTATATCACATTTATAGAAAAAAAGTTAGTTTTGCTTCCATTTTTGGAATTAAAAACTAACTTTTTCATCTATTTTTCTAAATTCTTCTGGATTTTCTGATTAGAGGAGATTATCAATCAAGTCATCCACTTCATCTTTTTCAGCCTGCGGTGTAATCTCAGTAATCATGATTCCAGCAACTGCTCGCTCTACTAATCCTTCAACATCCATACGCGCTTCGTACTGCTCCGCATTCTTAATCTTAGGATTTGTTTTCGGACGATCTGGCGCAAAAATGGTACAACAGTCTTCAAAAGGCTGGATAGAAATTTCAAAGGTGTCAATTTCCTGAGCAATGTCAATGATTTCCAACTTATCCATTGTCACAACTGGACGAATAATTGGAGTGTTGGTAACTGCATTGATAGCCTGCATGCTCTCCAAGGTTTGGCTGGCTACTTGACCTAGGCTTTCCCCATTGATAATTACTAAACCATTTCGTACCTCACGAATACGGTCGGTAATCCTCATCATAAAGCGACGAGTTAGAGTCATCAAGTAAGCTTCTGGCGCTTTAGCCTTGATTTCCTCTTGAATTTCTGTGAAAGGCACCTCGATAAACTGGATATTTCCCCCAAACTTGGTCAATTTACGAGTCAAATCTTGGGCTTTTTTAAGAGCACCAGGACTCGTGTATGGTGGACTTGCAAAGTGAACAGCCTCAATATCCACTCCACGCTTAAGTGCAAGATAACCTGCTACAGGTGAGTCAATCCCTCCTGACAACATAAGCATCCCTTTACCTGAAGTTCCAACTGGTAAACCACCAGCCCCACGAATAGTTTCATAAGAAAGATAGGCTGCTTCTTCACGGATTTCCACCTGAAGATTGATGTCAGGACTTTTCATTTGAGCTTGCACATTTGGAATGGCTTCGAAAACAGCTCCTCCAAGTGTTTGATTGAGTTGACGACTATCCAACTCAAAGTTGTGGTCGCTACGCTTGCTAGAAATTTTAAAGGTCATACCATCCTTGTAGATGTCCTGCATAATCTCTTGGACAGCAGACTTCAGAACTTCTACAGATTTTTCAACCTTATAAACAGGGGAAAAGTTTTGAATTCCAAAGACTTGCTTAAGCGATTCTGCAACTGCTGTGTAATCCGCGCCATTGAGGTATGCGTGGGCACGATCACGATCTGCCGTTACCTTAACTTGGGGATAGATAGACAAAACGTCTGAAATATTATTGCGAAGTTTATTGATGAAACGCATACGATTTTTACCCTTGGTTGACAACTCTCCGTAGCGAATCATAATTTCTGAATACTGCATGAATGCTCCTATCTTACTTTTCTAGTTTGGTTGTAAATTAATTTTAGCTTGGTCAAAAACTGCTCGACCTGACTCATATCATTTTCAAGGTCTAGGCTAAGACGCACAGCTGACTGAGCCTTATCTTTGTCCACTCCCATGGCAATCAAGGTTCCCGCAGGTTTCCCAGCCTTGGATGAACAAGCAGAAGTCGTTGAGATGAAAATATCATAGTCTTCAAAGGCGTGAACAATGACCTCACCACGAACACCCTTAATTCCAAAAGTTAGGATATGAGGGGTAAAATCTTCATCATCAGAGAAGACAAAAATATCTGGATAGTCCAGAAGGGCTTGACGAATCACTGCTTTCATCTGCCCAGTCTTGCTAGTAAAGATATCTAGCTTTTCCATTGACAAACGGAGAGCCTTGGCTGTCGCTGCAATCCCTGCTACATTTTCAGTTGTCGAACGATAATCACGCTCTTGGCCACCACCTGTTAAAAGGGGCGTAATCTTCTTTCCAGACTTGATATAGACAAAACCAACACCACGAACTCCGTGGAACTTGTGACCAGAGAAGGTCGCAAAATCCACTCGTTCTGTCAGGTATTTTTCAGTCGGAATCTTGGCAAGCGCCTGAACCGCATCAACATGGAAGGAAATAGTTGGCTTGTCTGCCAACAGTTCTGAAATAGCCTCAATAGGCTGAACAGAGCCGATTTCATTGTTCACAGCCATGACAGATACGAGGGTCGTATCAGGTCTTATCAAATCTGCTAACGCTTCAACATCCACAAATCCTTTGTTATCAACTGGAGCAAAATCCACCTCAAAACCTTGAGATTTCAACCAGAGGGCTGATTCCTTAACTGCTGGATGTTCAATGGCTGATACGATGATGTGCTTACCAAACTGGGATTTTTCAAATGCTACTCCCTTGATGACCCAGTTATCCCCTTCTGTTCCACCAGAAGTAAAGAAGATTTCCACACTTTTCTTACCGATTAAATCCGCAATCTGTTGGCGCGAAGCATCTAAGATTCGTGTTGCCTGGTCTCCCAAACGATGGAGACTAGATGGATTTCCTAAAATTTTTGAAGCAACCTGCATATAGGTTTCAAGTGCTTCAGGATAGGGCTTGGTCGTCNCCGAATTATCAAAGTAAATCATGTTTTCTCACGCTTTCTAAAATCACTCCTTCTATTGTATCATGAAACGGAGTCTGCGACAAGAATGGGCAATTCCTCTTTTTTTAAGATTTTTTTAAAGAAATGCGGTATAATAAATTTTAATTAAAGGAGAGAATGTATGTCTAATTATCGTAGAACTTCAAAACCAAAAACAGAACACATCAAAAAAGGCTTCACGGTCTTTCAAAAAATCATTGCTACAATCGGTAGTATCCTTGGCTTGATTACTGCCAGTATCACGATTATGAACGCCTTGGATAATAACAAAAATACTAAAAAAGAACCTACGACAAGCCAGACGACAACCATTGTCAAAGAAATTCAAAAGGAATCCCCTCAGGAAAATACTACTCCCAATAAGGAAAATAACACCACTCAAGAAAAACCAAAGCAAGTTGAAACGCCGAAATCCAGCGTCAAGGAAGAGCAGAAAGCAGCAACTCAGGATTCTTCTACTCCTACTCCAAGTAAACCTGCTACTGAAAATGAAAAACAGTCCAATATTCCAAATTCGGAAAATAATACTCAATGAAAATCAAAGAGCAAACTAGGAAGCTAGCCGTAGGCAGTACTTGAGTACGGCAAGGCGAAGCTGACGTGGTTTGAATTTGATTTGCGAAGAGTATAAAAGTAATCAATAGCCAGTAAAATAGCTCCTTCCAAACTTGGAAAGAAGCTATTTTTTTATTGTTGTAAAACTTTTCTTGGTTTGGTACCTTCAGCTGGACCGATGACACCTGCCATCTCAAGTTCTTCCATGAGGCGAGTCGCACGGTTAAATCCAACTGATAAACGACGTTGAATCATAGACGCACTGGCTTTCTGGGTTTCTATTACCAAAGCCTTTGCTTCTTCAAAAAGCGGATCTCCACCAGATTCACCATCTGAAAATTCTCCGTCATTTTCAGAGACCTCACCTGGATCAAAACTCTCATCGTAGTCCGCATCTGCCTGAGCCTTGATAAAGTTTACGATACGTTCGACATCGTCATCCGAGATAAAGGATCCTTGTAAACGAACTGGATGATTTTCATCAATCGGTTTAAAGAGCATGTCTCCTCGACCAAGCAGTTTTTCTGCTCCATTTTCATCCAAGATGGTTCGTGAATCTGTACCAGACGAAACCGCAAATGCCACACGGGATGGGACATTGGCCTTAATCAGACCAGAGATGACATCAACGGATGGACGCTGGGTTGCAAGAATCATGTGGATACCAGCAGCACGCGCCTTCTGTCCGAGACGAATAATAGCATCTTCTACTTCCTTGCTGGCTACCATCATAAGGTCAGCCAACTCATCCACAATCACGACAATGAGTGGTAGTGGAACCTGCTTGTATTCAGATTGGGAATTGAACTCTTCTACCTTGGCATTAAAACCTGCAATGTTACGAACTCCCACCTTGGCAAAGAGTTCATAACGGTTTTCCATCTCATCCACAACCTTTTGCAGAGCCTTGCTGGCCTTGCGTGGATTGGTCACAACTGGAATTAAGAGATGGGGGATATCATTGTAAACAGATAACTCAACCATCTTGGGGTCAACCATCATAAATTTGACTTGGTCTGGTCTTGCCTTCATGAGAATGCTAGCAATAATACCATTAACAGCTACTGACTTCCCTGAACCCGTTGAACCTGCGACGAGCAAATGAGGCATTTTTGAAAGGTCAAAAGCTCTTGCGGTGCCATTAACTGCCTTCCCTAAAGGAATTTCCAAGAGATTTTCTGCTTTCGTTTGAGATTGTTCCCATAGTTCTCGGAAGGAGACAGTCGCAATCTCGGAGTTAGGTACTTCAATTCCGACTAGGGATTTCCCAGGGATAGGTGCCTCGATTCGGACATCCTTGGCTGCCAAGGCTAGAGCGAGGTCATCTGCTAGATTGGAAATACGGTTGACCCGTACACCGACTGCCGGTTTGACTTCATACTTGGTCACCGATGGCCCAATTTCGGCTCGTTCAACCGTTACCTTGATACCAAAGCTGGCAAAGGTTTCTTCAAGGATTTTGATATTTTCTCGGACAATTTTCTTTTCTTTAGACTGGTCCTTTGGTTTATCTGGGGCAAAAAGTTGTAAACTAGGAAGTTTGTATTCAAGGGCTTCCTTGGCTGAAAAATCGACCTGAACCTCTTCATCATCAAAGGTTTCTTCCTGTTCAGGGAATTCAAGTTCAGCTTGAGGCAGGATGATTTCTGATTCCACCCACTCTTCTTCAGGTATAGGTGGAAGATCCTGAATGGCTTCCTCTGTCAAAATCTCACCCGTTTCCATATCGACAGGAGGCAAATCGAGTAAGGCTTTCTCAGCCGCTTCTTTTTCTAATCTAGCCTCTTCCTCAGCCTTTTGACGAGCTTTTTCTTCTTGTTTGACAAAGCGTTCCTCTTTTCGACGCTCATTCCCTTCTCGCCATTTAGCAAATCCTCTACTGAAAAATTCAGCAATATCATAAACAGACCAAGTACTGATTAGGAGGGTACCTGTTAAAATCAAAATAGCCCCAATAAAATAAGTACCGATATTTGAGAAGAGAAAGGCAATTGGCATATAGAGCCCAACACCAATCAACCCCCCACCGGCAAAACTGGTCGTTCGAAAACCAGTTAAATCCGTCACAACCTGAGCCATGGTTCCTTTTAGAACGGACTTGTCCAAACCATATTTCCAAACTAAGTAGGCCTCAAAAATCAAGAGCAAACCTGCAAATATGGTGAAAAAGCCAGATAGGAGCCCTTCCTGTTTTCGTATCCACTTGAAGAAGAAGAGATAGAGCAGGATACCAAATATTGCCAAATAAGCTAGGCTACCTACCAGCAAGCGTATTAAATTGTAAAGGGTGATACCTGCAGCCCCTAATTTGAAGGCTGCGAAAATCAATAAAAGCGCGATTCCCAACGAAATCAACATTCGTTGAATCGCTTCTTTTCTTTCGAGTTCTGCTTTAGACGGTCTCCGTCTTGTTTTACTTGTATTCTTGTTTGCCATTCTTCTATTATACCATATTTCACAGGCATTTCGGAAAGAGAAAAAGACTGCACCAAACGGTCCAATCTTTTCATTTTCTATCTAAGTTTTATGCTTGTGGTTTGCGTAGGTAACCATAGACCACACCACTTACAATTGCTCCTACTAAGACAGAGGCAAGGTAAAGAAGAGCATTTGAAGTAAGGGCGATTACAAAGATTCCTCCGTGTGGCGCCATAAGTTTGATACCAGCAAGACCAACGAGGCCACCTGCTACTGCTGAACCAAGGATAAAGCTCGGGATAGCACGAGCTGGGTCAGCCGCACCAAATGGAATCGCTCCCTCAGTGATAAATGATAAGCCCATGATGATGTTAGTCAAACCAGAGTTGCGTTCTTCTTTAGTAAATTTATCTTTGAAAAGAAGAGTTGCGACAAAGATTGCAAGTGGTGGAACCATTCCTCCAGCCATAACTGCTGCCATGGCTACAGAACCACCTGAAGAAACAGTCGCTGCAAGCGTACCTGTACCAAAGACATAAGCCGCTTTGTTAACTGGTCCACCCATGTCAACAGCCATCATTCCACCAAGGACGATACCAAGAAGAACAGCTGAACCGCCTCCAAGACCGCCAAGGAAATCATTCATAGCAGTGTTGATTGCTGCCATCGGGATGTTAACAGCTAGCATGACAAATCCAGTCAAGATTGTTCCAAGAAGTGGCAAGAGAAGGATTGATTTAGCACCTTCAAGTGAACGAGGAACTTTAACGTATTTTTTGATAGCAAGAACCAAGGCACCTGCGATAAATCCACCAACAAGGGCACCTAGGAAACCAGATGAGACACCTGCAAGAGTTGAAGTTGCTTCACCACCTGCTGCATAAGGGATTTTACCAAAGGCAAAACCTTCTTTGGCAATAGCACCAGCCACGAAACCTGCTACCAAGCCTGGTTTTTCAGCGATAGAGTAGGCAACATAACCTGCAAAGACTGGAAGCATCAAGCCAAAGGCTGCACCACCAATTTTCATGAACATAGAAGCTAGCTCATGGTAAGAACCAAGATTTCCAAGATTTTCATTTGGAACACCCAAAGCTCCATCAATCAAGAAGGCAAGGGCGATCATGATACCACCACCAATAACGAATGGCAACATTTGAGATACACCACTCATCAAGTGTTTGTAGAAGGCACCACCAAGGCTTTGTTTTTCATTACTTGTTGTTGCAGCTTTTGCTCCATTTGCGGCACGGTAGACTTCCGCATCCCCAGAAAGAGCCAAGTTAATCAATTCTTCTGTCTTACGGATACCGTCAGCAACTGGACGATTGATCAATGGTTTGCCATCGAAACGATCCATTTCTACAGCCTTATCTGCTGCGATGATAACCGCTTTAGCCTTACGGATATCTTCTGCAGTTAGTTGGTTTCCAACACCGCTAGCACCGTTAGTTTCGACCTTGATACCAACCCCCATTTCAGCAGCTACTTTTTGAAGGGCTTCTTGGGCCATGTAAGTGTGGGCAATACCTGTTGTACAAGCTGTAACAGCTACGATGAAGTCGGCAGATTCATTGGCAGGCGCTTGAACAGCCTCCACAGTTTTTTCTGAAGCTTGGTCAAAAAGTTCAATGACTTGGTCAGCTGATGTTGCTTGACGAAGTTTGTCAGCAAAACCGTCTTTCATTAAGTATTGAGACAATTCTGCCAAGGCTGCCAAGTGAGTGTCATTGGCACCTTCTGGAGCCGCAATCATGAAGAAAAGGTCTGTTGCTTGTCCATCTAAACTCTCGTAGTCAACACCCTTGTTTGACTTAGCAAAGAGAACAGTCGCTTCTTTGACAGCAGCGTTTTTGCTGTGAGGCATAGCGATACCATCACCCAAGCCTGTAGAAGTCAGAGCTTCACGCGCCAAAATTCCTTCTTTAAATGTTTCAAAATCTGTTACATAACCGTGGTCTGTCAAACTTTTAATCATCTCGTCGATGACAGCTGTTTTTTCAGTTGCCTGCAAATCCAGCAACATGACATCTTTTCTCAATAGGTCTTGAATTTTCATCGTTTTTCTACCTCAACTTTTTCATATGTTTCTTTAATAAATTCCGCTGTTGCCAAGTCATCTGAGAAGGTCGTTGCCGTTCCACAAGCCACTCCCCATTTAAAGGCTTCTACTGCGTCTTTTGATTTGACAAATTCACCTGTAAATCCAGCGACCATAGAGTCACCAGCTCCAACTGAATTTTTCACTGTTCCCTTGATTGGTTTAGCGAAGTAAGCTCCCTCAGATGTGACAAGAAGTGCACCATCCCCAGCCATCGAGATAATGACGTTTTGAGCACCTTTAGCCAGCAATTCTCGAGCATATTTCTCGATTTGGTCCAAACTTTCAAGTTTCACTCCAAAGATAGCTCCAAGTTCGTGATTGTTTGGTTTGACCAAAAGTGGCTGGTAGTCCAAACTATCAATCAAGGTCTGTCCTTCAAAGTCACAAACCACTTGTGCACCCGTCTGACGCGTCAAGGCAATCAAATCCTTATAGATAACATTGCCTAGATTTTTAGCACTTGAACCAGCAAAGACAACCGTGTCTTCTGCAGTCAAACTAGACAATATAGCTTTCAATTCTTCTAACTGGGGTGGTTCGACATTTGGACCCGTTCCGTTGATTTCTGTCTCTTGGTCTGCTTTGATTTTAACATTGATACGAGTATCTTCTGCCACTTGGACAAAACGTGTCTCGATTTCTTCCTCTGCTAAAGTATCTGTGATAAATTTACCAGTAAAGCCACCGATAAATCCCGTCGCTGTATTTGGAATATCTAAGCGCTTCAAGACACGACTGACATTGATTCCTTTCCCACCAGCAAACTTATCATCACTACCCATTCGATTGACACTACCGACTTGGACTTGGTCCAAACGAACGATATAGTCAATGGATGGATTGAGTGTGACTGTATAAATCATACTTCTATTACCTCCGTTTTCTCCTTAATAATCTGCAAGAGCTCATGCCCTTGACTTGTGATAACAATAGCTCGTTTGAGTGGTGCTACCTTGGCAAAGCAAGTTTGTCCAATTTTAGACGAATCCACCAAGACATAGGTCTGTTTGGCGTTTTCCAAAATAGCACGCTTCACAGCTCCCTCCTCCATATCAGGAGTCGTATAATAACCATCGTCCACACCATTCATCCCGATAAAAGCACGGTCAAAGTGCAATTGGTTAATCTGATTAAGAGCAACGCCCCCGATGCTAGCATCTGTTGCCATCTTGACACTTCCTCCAACCATGACAGTTGGAATCTGCTTTTCAACCAACTGTGCAGCATGGTGAATCGAGTTGGTCACGACTGTAACATTCTTATTGACCAATTCATGAATCAAAAAAGCAGTTGTTGTTCCAGCATCGATAAAGATGACATCTTGTTCCTTGATGAGAGAGGCTGCTTTCTGAGCCAGCAACTTCTTCTCTTGAAGGTTTTTGACAGATTTTTCTTGAATGGTTTCTTCTTCCTGCAAGGAATGGGGCAATTCTGCTCCACCATGCACGCGACGAAGCTTGTTTTCCGCTTCCAACTCATCCAAGTCTCTTCGAACCGTTGATTCTGACGTTTCTAACAAACTAACTAATTTCTCTAGAGAAACTACATGATGTTGATTTAACTCCTCTAAAATCAGTTGTTTCCGCTCTGTTTTTAACACTGAATCACCTCCTGTTATCGTTTACACTATTCATTCTATCACACTTTCTTTCAAAGTCAAGCGTTTTTTATCATTTTCTTTCAAAATCTATCATTTTTCTTATTTCTAGAATTTTTATTGCAAGATAAGAGGCTTTATGATAGACTATTTAAGTAAGTATTGGAAGATTACTCAAGAGGCTTAAGAGGCCGTGTTGGAAACGCGGTAGGCGTGTAACAGCGTACGTGGGTTCGAATCCCATGTCTTCCGTAAATGATTAAAACTGCATCATGGTGCAGTTTTTTTATACCTTTCTAAATACACTTATTTTACAAACACATATAGAATACCTTGTTAAACGAGAATTGCTAACTAAAAAAGAAATGACCCAAAGCCAAACCTTAGTTTTTACAACTAAAATTTAACTTCAGATCACCCTTACTTTTAATATTTATTTACGTTTCTTCTTGGCTTTTTTCATCTTGTTAGCCATGCGTTTCATGGACTGTTTCATGGCAAATTCACCGATTTTACCTTTAAGCCCTCCTCCAAACATTTGACTCATATCTGGAATTCCTGCTCCTCCGAGAGATGATAAGTCAGGCATACCACCTTGTCCCATCATTCCTTCAAGGGCAGACATATCCATACCTCCCATATTTGGCATATTTTTAGGAAGGTTATTCGGATTGATTCCCATTTGTTTCATCATCTTGTTCATATCACCAGACATGACACCTTGCATGAGCTGTTTAGCCTGATTAAAGTCTTTGATAAATTTATTGACTTCGACAAAACTATTACCAGAACCAGTAGCAATACGACGACGGCGGCTTGGATTTAACAAATCTGGATTTTCACGCTCTTCAGGTGTCATGGAAGATACGATGGCACGTTTGCGAGCAATCTGACGCTCATCCACCTTCATGTTTTGAAGAGCTGGATTGTTAGCCATACCTGGAATCATCTTGAGCAAGTCTTCCATTGGCCCCATGTTTTGCACCTGATCCAACTGATCAATGAAATCATTGAAATCAAAGGTGTTTTCACGCATCTTTTCAGCCATTTCAAGGGCTTTTTGTTCATCGTATTCCTGAGAAGCTTTCTCAATTAAAGTGAGCATATCCCCCATACCAAGAATACGGCTAGACATGCGATCTGGGTGGAAGGTTTCAATATCCGTAATCTTTTCACCTGTACCAGTGAACTTGATTGGTTTTCCAGTAATGTGACGAACAGATAGAGCCGCACCACCACGAGTATCACCATCAATCTTGGTAAGGATGACCCCCGTCACTTCCAGCTGAGCATTAAACTCACGCGCAACATTGGCCGCTTCTTGACCAATCATAGCATCAACGACGAGCAAAATTTCATTTGGTTGAGCTAGTGTTTTCACATCGCGAAGCTCATTCATCAAAAGCTCATCAATCTGCAAACGACCTGCCGTATCAATCAAGACATAGTCATTATGATTGGCTTGAGCTTGCTCCAAACCTTGACGAACAATCTCAACAGCTGGTACTTCTGTTCCAAGTGCAAATACAGGAACATCAATCTGCTGTCCAAGCGTCTTCAACTGGTCAATAGCCGCAGGACGGTAAATATCCGCCGCAATCATCAAAGGGCGAGCATTTTCTTCTTTCTTGAGTTTGTCGGCCAATTTACCAGCAAAAGTTGTTTTACCAGCCCCCTGCAAACCGACCATCATGATAATCGTAGGAATCTTAGGTGACTTGATAATCTCAGCAGTATCAGAACCTAAAACGGTTGTCAGTTCCTCATCAACGATTTTAATAATCTGTTGCGCAGGATTAAGAGTATCAATGACCTCATGCCCGACTGCACGCTCACGAACTTTCTTGATAAAGTCCTTTACAACAGGCAAGGCAACATCGGCCTCAAGCAAGGCCAAGCGAATTTCTTTGGTTGCCTCTTGGACATCAGATTCAGAGATTTTTCCTTTTTTACGTAAATTTTTAAAGACGTTCTGCAAACGTTCTGTTAAACTTTCAAATGCCATTTTTATTCCTCTTATTCTCTATTATCAATGCTTGTTAAAATTTCTATCTGCTCCTGCAGAAAGTCATCCTTGGGATAGCGCTCCAAGATCTGGTCAAAAATCTGACTACGGACAATGTAATCCGAGTACATGTGCAGTTTCATCTCATAATCTTCCAGAATCTTTTCTGTCCGCTTGATATTATCATAGACTGCTTGTCGACTAACCCCGAACTCCTCAGCTATCTCAGCAAGACTATAGTCATCTGCATAGTAAAGTTCAATATAGTTCATTTGCTTGTCCGTCAAAAGTGCAGCATAAAATTCAAAGAGCGCATTCATACGATTGGTTTTTTCAATTTCCATAACTTTTATTATACCAAAAAAACGATTATACCGCTAGAGTAGAACCACTTCAAATAGAGTAAAGTAAAGGCAAAAAAGAACCTTGCATAGCAAGATTCTNTTAATGTCTGACTTAAATAATTGTTCTTCTGGGAACTAAATCGAATTAAGCTTCGATTTCTGTAACCATACCTGAACCAACAGTACGTCCACCCTCACGGATAGAGAATGTAGTACCTTGTTCTACGGCGATTGGGTGGATCAACTCAACGTCGATAGTCACGTTATCACCAGGCATTACCATTTCAGTACCTGCTGGAAGTTCGATTGAACCTGTAACGTCAGTAGTACGGAAGTAGAATTGTGGACGGTAGTTGTTGAAGAATGGAGTGTGACGTCCACCTTCTTCTTTAGTAAGGATGTAAACTTCACCTTTGAATTTAGTGTGTGGGTTGATTGAACCTGGTTTAGCGATAACTTGTCCACGTTCGATTTCGTCACGTTGAACACCACGAAGAAGGACACCTACGTTATCTCCGGCAAGACCTTCGTCAAGTTGTTTACGGAACATTTCAACACCAGTAACAACTGCTTTTTGAGTTTCTTCTTTGATACCAACGATTTCGATTTCGTCGTTGACTTTAACGATACCACGGTCGATACGTCCTGAAGCAACTGTACCACGTCCAGTGATTGAGAATACGTCTTCGACTGGAAGAAGCAATGGTTTGTCAGTGTCACGTTCTGGTTCTGGGATGTACTCATCAACTGTGTTCATCAATTCCATAACGATGTCTTCGTATTTAGTGTCACCTTCAAGGGCTTTAAGAGCTGAACCTTGGATAACTGGAAGATCGTCACCTGGGAAGTCGTATTCTGACAATAGGTCACGGATTTCCATTTCAACCAATTCAAGCAATTCTTCATCATCAACCAAGTCAACTTTGTTCATGAAGACGATAAGGTGTTTAACACCAACCTGACGTGAAAGAAGGATGTGCTCACGAGTTTGTGGCATTGGTCCGTCAGTTGAAGCTACTACAAGGATAGCTCCGTCCATTTGAGCGGCACCAGTGATCATGTTTTTAACGTAGTCCGCGTGTCCTGGAGCGTCGATGTGAGCATAGTGACGTTTTTCAGTTTCGTACTCAACGTGCGCAGTGTTGATAGTGATACCGCGTTCGCGTTCTTCTGGAGCAGCATCGATAGACGCATAGTCTTTAGGTTGGTTAACTGATGAAGGCAAGCGACGTGCCAAAACAGTTGTGATAGCTGCAGTTAGGGTAGTTTTACCGTGGTCAACGTGTCCGATAGTACCAATGTTAACGTGTGGTTTACTACGATCGTATTTTTCTTTTGCCATTTGAGTAAAAGCCTCCAATAAAATATATTTTATAGATAGACAGTAGGCAATACAGTCTAACTTTCCTTACTATTTTATCAAATTTCAGCTAAATTGCAAGTGTTTTACAAAGTTTTTGTGAATTATTCTTAATCTACTAATCTAAACGACACTTCTGCTCCTATCACTTAGCTAAACAAAAAGAAAAGTCAGGAATTCCTGACTTTTACTTAGCTAATTCTCTTTCTCGTTCTTTCATTATTTTATGATTTTCATACAAACGTGATAAGAACTTAGAAATTTCTTTCAAGATAGAATAGGTTGGTACAGCGACAATCATACCGATGACACCATAGATATTACTTGATAACAAAAGTAATACCAAAATCGTAATTGGGTGAACCTTCATCACGCCACCAACGATACGAGGGTAAAGGATGTTTCCATCCACTTGTTGGATGATTAGCATATAAACAACTGCAATTAGCATTCGATGAGGATCAGTAAAGACATTGGCGATAATCATTGGAATCAAACCAATACTTGGCCCCACATACGGAATGAGATTGGCTAATCCTGAAAAGATGGCAAAGACCAAAGCATATTTTAAACCGATAACGCTATATCCGATAAAGGCCAAACAACCAATAATAATCGCATCAATTGCGACTCCACTAATATATCGAGCAATTGTCGCATTCAAATTCTTTAACAGACCAGCAATATGCAACTTATCTCTCTTTAAAACAGTTCGTTCAAGCATCGGTAAAAATTTGTTACCATCTAGCAGAAAATAAATTAAAAATACAGGAGTCATGATTATAATAAGAACGGTACTAAAAAGAGCTGATAAAACACTACCGACACTATTCGTAACGCTATTCAATATATTTTGCAGAATATCCACATAGGAGAGATTTAACTGTTGAATAGTTGCTTGAATATCCAAACTTTGAAATGCTGGATAGGTAGATAGATCCACAATCAAATCTTGCAAACGACTGTAAATAGTCTGGCTAGTAGCAATCAAACTAGTCAACTGATTAATCAAAATCGGTAAGAGATAGACTACCCCAATCACAAGCCCCCAGACCAAAGCACACAAGATTAATAAAATACCAATGATACGATTGATTTTGAAATATTTTTGTAAAAAATTGACTATAGGATTGGTCAAATAATATAAAAAACCACCTAATAAAAAGGGAATCATTATAGTATTTGC
>NZ_RJOG01000026.1:0-18714 GCF_003942965.1 Streptococcus mitis
GTCTGATATGATTACAGGAGATTATATTACATTTCTATCTTCAAACGATTCATTATTTGATTGGACATTTGAAAAGATGTATCACGCGATAAAATTATCTGATTCTGATGTTGTTCTTGGTAATTTTGCTGATCTGGTAGATGGAGTATTTTATTTTTATCCTTGGGGAGATAATTGGCTGACAGAAAACTTAACGAATTATCAAGTTTTACAAAAGATGGATGATACAGATAATCGGATTAGAAAACAATATTGTTCATTGTTCGGAAAATTATTCAATAGTAAACTTTTACGAAAAATAAAGCAATTTGATATAAACAACCTTATTTGGAGACTTTATATTCAATCTCAAACTGCAACTTATATTAATTTCCCGACATATATTTATAAACCTGTTGTAGATGCTAAACCTCTCAAAGATTCCTATAAAACAATATTAGAAAATTATGAAAGTAGAATCAAAGATTGCTCCGCCTTAGAAAACTTTGATATAGAAATATCAAAAAAACAGTATATTCAAGAATTGGCAAATTTTAGTGCTTGGTTAAAAAATGACGGTGAACATTTAGACTCTGAAATTGTTTATCATAAGTTGATAGCTGCAGAGAAAGGAATTTTACCTTTCCTTGACCTTGATAGATTAGATTTCACGATTGTAAGTAATAATTGTGTTGGAGGATTAATCTATAAACAACTTGGCTTTCAATATAGAACACCTTTTGTCGGTTTATTTATTCTTCCTGATGATTACTATAAACTTACAAAGGATTTTCGTTACTATATGGAAAAAGAACTTGTTTTCGAAGAGGAGCTTATTTCACCGAGCTGGACTCATGAAGTTTATCCTTTAGGGCATTTAGGAGATATAGATATTCATTTTCTACATTATTCTAGTATTGAGGAAGCCAGAACTAAGTGGGAAAAAAGAAAAAAACGTATAGTTTGGGATAATATCTATTTTAAATTTGATAATAAAGATTCAGCTAGTGAGGAAATTTTAAGTAAGATGGATAATCTTCCCTATTTTAACAAATTAATTTTAGTCAATCGTCCATATAAAAATTTAAAAAGTCAGTGTGTTATTCCAGATCAGGAACATCTTCCAGAACTAGCTATTATGCCTGATCCATTAAATACTTTTGATATTATGGCCTGGTTAAAAAAAGGTGGCAATGCTATCTAAGTAGAAGTTCTTGTGCTATAGAATATAAATCCATTCCCCACGTATTGTTTTTAAACATTGTGTGAGCTAATTTGAAATGTTTAGCTTGTGGTATAATAGATTCATGGATAAAAAATATGAAAAAATCTCCCAAGATTTGGGAGTGACTTTAAAGCAAATTGATACCGTTCTAAGTTTGACTGCCGAAGGGGCGACTATTCCCTTTATCGCGCGTTATCGCAAGGACATGACTGGTAGTCTGGATGAGGTGGCGATTAAGGCCATTATTGACTTGGATAAAAGTCTGACAAATCTCAACGACCGTAAGGAAGCTGTTTTGGCTAAGATTCAAGAACAAGGCAAGCTGACCAAGGAGTTGGAAGAAGCTATCTTAGCTGCCGAAAAATTAGCAGACGTAGAAGAACTCTATCTTCCATACAAGGAAAAACGTCGGACTAAGGCAACCATTGCCCGTGAAGCCGGACTTTTCCCACTTGCTCGCTTAATCTTGCAAAATGTAGCGGACTTAGAAAAAGAGGCTGAGAAGTTTGTCTGTGAAGGATTTGCGACTGGTAAGGAAGCCTTGGCCGGTGCAGTTGACATTTTGGTTGAAGCCTTATCAGAAGATGTGACCTTGCGTTCCATGACTTATCAGGAAGTGCTGAGACACTCTAAACTTACTTCCCAAGTCAAGGATGAAAGTCTTGATGAAAAGCAGATTTTTCAGATTTATTATGATTTTTCAGAGACGGTTGGCAATATGCAAGGCTATCGAACCTTGGCCCTCAATCGTGGGGAGAAGTTAGGTGTCTTGAAGGTAGGTTTTGAACATGCGACGGACCGCATTCTAGCTTTCTTTGCTACTCGTTTCAAGGTGAAAAACGCCTATATTGATGAAGTAGTTCAGCAATCTGTTAAAAAGAAAGTCTTGCCTGCTATTGAGCGACGCATTCGGACAGAATTGACTGAGAGGGCAGAAGAAGGAGCTATCCAACTCTTTTCTGACAACCTGCGAAATCTTCTCTTGGTTGCTCCGCTGAAAGGGCGCGTGGTTCTTGGATTTGACCCTGCCTTTCGTACAGGTGCCAAGCTAGCTGTCGTTGATGCTACAGGAAAAATGCTGACGACTCAGGTCATTTATCCTGTAAAACCAGCCTCTGCTCGACAAATCGAAGAAGCTAAGAAAGATCTGGCAGACTTGATTGGTCAATACGGTGTAGAAATCATTGCTATCGGAAATGGAACGGCCAGTCGTGAAAGTGAAGCCTTTGTGGCGGATGTTCTGAAAGATTTTCCTGAAGTCAGCTATGTTATCGTCAATGAAAGTGGCGCTTCGGTCTATTCTGCCAGTGAACTTGCTCGTCAGGAGTTCCCAGACTTGACCGTTGAAAAACGCTCTGCCATCTCTATCGCCCGTCGTTTGCAAGATCCCCTTGCTGAATTGGTTAAAATCGATCCTAAGTCAATCGGTGTCGGCCAATACCAGCATGATGTCAGTCAGAAGAAACTATCTGAAAGTCTGGACTTTGTCGTGGATACGGTGGTTAACCAAGTCGGTGTCAATGTCAATACGGCCAGCCCAGCTCTTCTTTCCCACGTAGCTGGACTTAATAAAACCATTTCTGAAAATATCGTCAAATACCGTGAGGAAGAAGGAAAAATCACTTCACGCTCCCAAATCAAGAAAGTTCCTCGTCTGGGAGCTAAGGCCTTTGAGCAGGCAGCTGGTTTCCTCCGTATCCCAGAAAGTAGCAATATCCTTGATAATACAGGAGTTCACCCAGAAAATTACGCTGCCGTTAAGGAACTCTTCAAACGCTTAGACATCAAGGATCTGAATGAAGAAGCCCAAAGCAAACTCAAGTCCCTTTCTGTCAAGGAAATGGCGCAAGAACTAGAACTTGGTCCAGAAACCCTTAAAGATATCATTGCTGACCTTCTCAAACCAGGTCGAGATTTCCGTGATTCCTTTGACGCACCTGTGCTTCGCCAAGATGTCCTAGATATCAAGGATCTAGTGGTTGGTCAGAAGCTAGAGGGTGTGGTGCGTAATGTAGTTGACTTTGGTGCCTTCGTTGACATTGGAATTCACGAAGACGGTCTGATTCATATTTCCCATATGAGTCGGAAGTTTATCAAGCATCCCAGCCAAGTGGTATCCGTTGGTGATTTGGTAACGGTTTGGGTTAAGAAAATTGATACTGAACGTGAAAAAGTCAATCTGTCGCTTCTAGCTCCAAATGAAACTGACTGATTACGTTAAGCAGGTTTCACTAGGAGACTTCGGTAGACCTTTTATCCATCAAGCTCAGTGGAATTCTCGTCTACGTTCGACAGGTGGGCGATTTTTCCCCAAAGATGGGCATTTGGATTTTAATCCCAAGGTTTATCAGGAACTGGGTTTAGACGTTTTTAGGAAAATTGTTCGCCATGAACTCTGTCACTATCACCTCTATTTTCAAGGGAAGGGCTATCAACACAAGGATCGGGATTTTAAGGAACTGTTGAAAGCAGTGGATGGATTACGCTTTGTTCCAACCTTGCCCAATAGCCACTCTAAACCACTCAAGCTTTATCGTTGCCAATCCTGCCAGCAAAGGTATCAGCGCAAGAGAAGGATTGATACTAAACGCTATCGCTGTGGAGTTTGTCGAGGTAAATTGCTACTAGTAAATCAGCCTGAGGACTGATGAAAGCCGAGCCTACCCGTGATATACTATGTCTAACCTAGCAGAAAGAGGAAATATCATGAACAGTAAATTTTATAAAATGAGACGAAATCGCATGATTTCAGGAGTTTTGGCAGGTCTGTCAGACAAGTGGAACTTTGATGTTACTCTTGTTCGTTTTCTGTTTGCCATTTTTACAGTTGCAAACTTTGGACTTGGCGTGATTATCTATATCATCCTAGCTTCTATCATGCCTACCAAGGAAGAAATCGAAGCAGAAATGTACGGAACAGGCCCACGAAAACGCAAAGAAGCCCAAGCCATTGACGATAATGAAGGCTGGTTTTGGTGAGGTAAATAAGGAAATATTTATTATTTGCACTATTTAAAAGAAGTGACATAAATGACTGAAAATCCCTTGTTGCTATTTAGCGACAAGGGATTTTGGTATTTAATTATAATCTGTTTCGTCTTTAGAAAGACGAATTACCTGATCAGCCATTTTCCAAATACTAGGATTGTGAGTTGCGATGATGATTGTTCTATTAGCATTGCGAAGTTCAAGGAGAAGTTCCATAATTTCCTTGGAATTTTTAGGATCTAGTGAGGCGGTTGGTTCATCAGCTAGAATTAAAGGAGGATTTTTTAGGATAATCTTGGCAAGTGCTACGCGTTGAGCTTCACCACCAGATAATTCATAGATTTTTTGGTTGAGACTTAGATAATCCAGTCTTACAGCTTGCAGTGCTTGAAGAAAAAGTCTCTCTTTTTCTTGTTTCTTGTTCTTTTTTTTACCAATCATTCCCAGCTCAAGGTTTTCTCGAATGGTCTGACTTTCTAATAGTCCAAAGTTCTGGAAGAGATAGCCTAGTTCATTACGATAATATTCCTCATTTTTTATTGAAGTCAAAGGATTTCCTTTGTAAAATATTTCCCCTTTGTCGAAAGTTTCTAGTTTTGCTAGCATATTCAGCAAAGTGGTTTTTCCACAACCACTATCTCCTATCAAAGCATACACCATACCACTTTGAAAGTTAAGACTCAAGTCTGAAAAAATGACACGAGAACCAAATTGTTTCCAAATATGTTGTAATTCAATCATACTATCCTCCTTTGATAATACTAGCATAAGTTTTAGTTTCCTTTTTATCACAAATTTTTAATAGAAGAATAGCTAAACTTGAAAAGCTGAGAAATAGAAACAGCGTAATCCATAAATTCTTAGAGATATATAGTGCTATACTACTTCCAATGAAGAGAGCGATTATCTGAGAAATGATATATCTGCTATGTAATTCTAAGAAATAATAGCCAGCTATTTTTTTCAAGAATATGGCTTTGCGAAAGGCTTCAAAATAGAGTAGGTTTAAACTTGTAAACAGCAAAATTGAAGTCAAAATAGCAAATATAGCACTCGCTAAATTACTATAAATTTCGATTTTAATTTTTTGATTTAACTGGAGATAAGTTTCCCTAGCAGATGATAGCCCAGACANCATATGATCAAGTTGATAGTACTTCAAAAGTTCTTGTGTTTGCTGTAAATCGGTAAAATAGTGATATTCTAGATTCGTAAACCAAAATATAGAAGAATCTTTTCCAAGTGCCTTAGGAGAAACTACGATAAAAATAGGGGTTGACAACCATTGATCATAAGAAATATGGGTAGTATTATAAATGAATACATCTTTTTTTTGATCAGTATAAGTTATATTAACTTCGACACTATGCTTTGTATCACTACTGTATAATCGATTAGTTAAATCTTCTTGTATGTTTTGTTTTATTTGTTCCTCATTTTTCTTTTGTTCTTGAGGTAGTATTACAAGAACCTGTCCATCTTTTAGATTATTGATTTTTTTAAAGGTTTCTGATGTTAACTCTATACCTTCTTTTTTGAAGTAGTCAGGTGTTACATAGAGAATATTTTTCCCTTCCAAGTCATAGGGATTTTGTTCAGAATCATTATGAGTTGAAAGAGAATGTTTTATAGCTTGAATAGCGAGATTATGTTTGACTAGAAAGGCATTTCCATTTTCTAAAGAATATTGAATAAAGTCAAACCATTTATTAGCATTCATTTTGAGTTCATCTATATTTTTTCTTTGACTTGAACGACCTGTTTGAAGATTAACAATATTGGAGTGTTGTTTCCAAGTAGCTTGTCCAGCCTCATTTTTCATAAATATATGATGATCAATGGACAAGCGCCCAAATCCTACAATAACTAATAAGATAGACAGAGCTTGACCAAAGTAAAGAATACGTAAAATTGACTTAATTGGTAATTTTCCTTTAATGATTGAGATAAGATGAACTCTTTTCAAAGAAATAGTAAAAAGAAAAGCGATGAGAAGACTTAGCAAGAGAAGCAGGCTATTATAAAAAATAAATAGTATTACTAAAAAAGTCTGAATTTCATAAGGATAGCCTAGGTAAATTACTAAAATACTAGCTATTAGGAAAGCAGGCAAGCCGAAAAGAAGGATATCAAGTCCGTCTCTTATGATAGAACGAAAGAAGAGATTTCTGAGACGTTCTCCATTAATCAGTCTTATTCCTGATTGAGAGAGAGATTGAATCTGTCCGATAACAATAAGTGATAAAAAGGTTAATAAAAAAATGAAAAGACTAGTAAGTTGATTGGGTTGGGCAATGAGGGCCAATACGAAGGAGACTCTATTATTTTCAAATGTGTTAACTTTTTCTAGTCCAAGTTGTTTAAGGTGAATAGCTAATTCTTGATTTGTTAGCGATCCACTGATAATATTGTAATTGTTGAGAAGATTACTTTTATTGATACTTTCTTGACTTGCTTGAGGCATCCAGTCTGGAAGTTTTCCATCTCCAAAAACTTCGTAGTAAGTTTGTGATTTTCCATCACTATCTACTTCCCAAATGGTTCTTGCGATAAGACTATTATGTTCTTTAGCAAGACTATTTAATTCTTCTTTAACGGTAGAATAATCTGCTTGACCGCTTAATACTGCTGCACCTGGGAACAGGATTTGTGGAAGAGAATCTTTCCAAAAGGACAAAGCACCAATCAGAAAGAGTGCCAGAAGAAGATTGCTGATGAAGAGAAATATACGTTTCATAGGAACCTCTTTCTAAAAAGAGGGAGATCAACCTCCCTCTTCATTGCAGTTATGCGAATTATAGCTTACTACTTTTTAAAATAAGCACTAAAAAACTAAAGTTTTACAAGATATCGAAGAAAACCCTTTCACAATTATATTTTACTCCTTTTTTAAAAATAAAACAAGTGATTATAGGACTTCGTATAGTAGATATTTTCAAAAAATTCTCCAATCTTACAAAAATGTAAGATTAAAGTCTCTTTTGTAAGGTTAGGTTATGGCAAGCGGTCTTTTTTTGATGTAAACTAGACTCATAAAGAACAAAGGAGTAACATCATGAAACAAATCTTACATAAGAAAACTAGAAAACCAAGTCAGAAAGAAATCGAGCGCGTTCAACTGGGATGCGCTATGATGCAAACAACATTTCATTTGATGGGATATTAAGAAAGGAGATTCTCATGACACTTTTAGATGTAAAACACGTTCAAAAAATTTATAAAACTCGTTTTCAGGGCAACCAAGTAGAAGCTCTCAAGGATATTCACTTTACCGTAGAAAAGGGTGACTACGTTGCTATCATGGGTGAGTCTGGTTCTGGTAAATCCACTCTTCTCAATATCCTAGCTATGCTGGATAAACCAAGTCGTGGTCAGGTTTACCTGAATGGAACTGATACAGCAACCATTAAAAATTCACAGGCTTCAAGCTTCCGTCGTGAAAAGTTGGGCTTTGTCTTCCAAGACTTTAACTTGCTAGATACTCTGTCTGTTAAAGACAATATCTTGCTTCCGCTGGTCTTGTCAAGAAGACCCATTACGGAAATGATGAAGAAATTGGTGGTGACAGCTGAGAATCTGGGTATCAACCAATTGCAAGAGAAGTATCCTTACGAAATCTCAGGTGGGCAGAAACAGCGTGTAGCAGTAGCCCGCGCCATCATCACAGAGCCTGAAATTCTCCTTGCGGACGAGCCAACAGGAGCCCTTGATTCCAAGTCATCTGCAGCCTTACTTGATGTCTTTGATGAAATCAATGAGCGTGGCCAAACCATTCTCATGGTAACCCACTCAACAGCAGCAGCTAGCAGGGCTAAGCGTGTGCTCTTTATCAAAGACGGCATTCTTTACAATCAAATCTACCGTGGAGAGAAGACAGAACGTCAGATGTTCCAAGAAATTTCTGATACCTTGACTGTCATGGCAAGCGAGGTGAATTAGTATGTTTCGATTAACCAATAAGTTAGCGGTGTCGAACTTGATTAAAAACCGCAAACTCTACTATCCTTTTGCGCTGGCTGTTCTCTTGGCAGTCACCGTCACCTATCTCTTTTACTCTCTAACCTTCAATCCCAAGATTTCGGAAATCCGTGGAGGGACAACCATTCAAGCTACTCTTGGATTTGGTATGTTTGTCGTCACCCTTGCGTCAGCCATTATCGTCCTTTATGCCAATAGTTTTGTCATGAAGAACCGTTCCAAGGAACTAGGAATTTATGGCATGTTGGGCTTGGAGAAGCGTCATCTTATCAGTATGACCTTTAAGGAGTTAGTGGTATTTGGGATTCTAACTGTTGGAGCGGGTATCGGTATTGGAGCCTTGTTTGACAAGTTAATTTTCGCTTTCTTGCTCAAACTGATGAAATTGAAGGTTGAACTGGTCGCTACCTTCCAAATGAATGTTGTCATTGCAGTACTTGTTGTCTTCGGTTTGATTTTCCTAGGCCTCATGTTCCTGAATGCTCTTCGAATCGCACGTATGAATGCCCTCCAGCTTTCTCGTGAAAAAGCTAGTGGTGAGAAAAAAGGTCGTTTCCTACCTCTACAAACTATTTTTGGTTCCATAAGTTTAGGGATTGGCTATTATCTTGCCCTTACGGTAAAAGATCCTCTTACAGCCTTAACAACCTTCTTCTTAGCTGTTTTACTAGTTATCTTTGGTACCTATCTTTTGTTCAATGCAGGGATTACCGTTTTCCTTCAAATCTTAAAGAAAAATAAGAAATACTATTACCAACCAAATAACCTTATCTCAGTCTCTAACTTGATTTTCCGTATGAAGAAAAATGCGGTTGGTCTAGCAACTATCGCTATTTTGTCAACAATGGTTTTGGTAACCATGTCAGCAGCGACAAGCATTTTCAATGCTTCAGAATCCTTTAAAAAAGTGATGAATCCGCATGACTTTGGAATTACTGGACAAAATGTTGAAAAAGAAGATTTGGACAAACTCTTGAGCCAGTTTGCAAGTGACAAAGGTTATAGTGTCAAAGAGAAAGAAGTGCTTCGTTACAGTAACTTTGGTATTGCAAATCAAGAAGGAACCAAGTTAACCATTTTTGAAAGGGGACAAAATCGTGTCCAACCTAAAACAGTCTTCATGGTATTTGACCAAAAAGACTATGAAAATATGACTGGTCAGAAGCTTTCTCTATCAGGCAATGAGGTCGGCCTCTTCGCTAAGAATGATGGACTGAAAGGACAGAAAGCTCTAACTCTAAATAACCATCAATTTTCTGTAAAAGAAGAATTTAATACAGATTTTATTGTGAACCATGTCCCAAATCAGTTTAATATTTTTACTACTGATTACAATTACCTTGTTGTACCTGATTTACAAGCATTTTTAGACCAATTTCCAGATTCGGCTATCTATAATCAGCTTTACGGTGGTATAAATGTAAATATCAGTGAAGAAGAACAACTCAAAGTCGCTGAAGAATATGAAAAATACTTACAAAAGTTTAATGCTCAATTAAACACTGAAGGTAGCTATGTGTATGGTAGCAATCTAGCAGATGCTAGTGCTCAAATGAGTGCCCTCTTTGGTGGTGTCTTCTTTATCGGTATTTTCCTATCCATTATCTTTATGGTCGGAACCGTTCTGGTCATCTATTACAAACAAATTTCTGAAGGCTATGAAGACCGTGAACGCTTTATTATCTTGCAGAAAGTCGGTTTAGATCAAAAGCAAATCAAGCAAACCATCAACAAACAGGTTTTAACTGTTTTCTTCCTTCCTTTGCTTTTTGCCTTCATACATCTCGCCTTTGCCTACCATATGCTTAGTCTGATTTTAAAAGTGATTGGTGTAATAGATACGAATATGATGTTGATTGTGACCTTGTCTATCTGCGCTATCTTCCTCATCGCCTATGTGCTGATTTTCATGATTACTTCTAGAAGCTATCGCAAGATTGTGCAAATGTAAAAAAAGATACCTCGACTTCAAAATCGAGGTGTTTTTTGTGTTCTAAATGCTGAAAAGTTGTCCGAGCAGGAAGGTAACTCCCATAGTCAAGAGACCAATAGCAAGGTTCCGAATCATAGCTGTTTTGGTTGGAGCCTTTCCAAGTCTGGCACTAGTGTAGCCAGTGAGAAGAAGGGCCACACCGACAATAAGGACAGTAGCAGGGATGCGGTATTCACTTGGGAAAATGGTAATTGAAAGCATGGGTGGTAAGCTACCAAGGAAAAAAGAAATAAAGCTAGAGATAGCAGCATGCCAAGGATTGGTAAATTCTTCATACTCAATCCCATATTTTTCCTCTACCAAAGCCTTGAGCGGATTATTTAAAAAGGCTTTGTTGGTCAAGAGTTGAGCAGAGGTTTCACATTCTCCATTTTGGATATAGGCTGCATAGAGAGACTTTTTGGCTAGTTCCATATCTTGGTCTAGCAAGACTTGCTCACGCGCAACGGCTGCTTCCTCGGTATCTTTTTGGGTTGAAACAGATACATATTCTCCACCAGCCATTGAAAAGGCACCAGCTAAGATAGCTGCAAATCCTGATAAAAAGATAATCCAGATATTACTCGTAGCACTGGCAACTCCGATAACCACACCAGCAATGGAAATAATCCCATCATTGGCACCAAGAACACCAGCACGCAGGATATTTAAACGACCTGCAAAATTTGAATCAATTTCGTGATTTGTTTCTGACATATTATTCTCCTTTTTATCCAGTATAAAGGAAAGAGGTAATGAAATCAATCTTTTAAAAGTATCTGAAAAAAGTTGCACGATTTTAATTTTACGAGCTTTTTAAAAGTTAGAAACAGCACTAGCTAGTAGAGAAGGATAAAAGAGAAGCAAAGCTGATAGACTAGTCCTTTTTCTACTTATCTATGGTATAATAGGAGATAGATTTACTAATCGGAGTAAGAAAGATTTTATGATTAAACTAGTAGCAACGGATATGGACGGAACCTTCCTAGATGAGTATGGATGCTTTGATATGGACCGCCTCAAGTCTCTCTTGGTTTCCTACAAGGAAAAAGGGATTTACTTTGCGGTAGCTTCAGGGCGCGGATTTCTGTCTCTAGAAAAATTATTTTCTGATGTTCGTGATGATATTATTTTCATCGCGGAAAATGGCAGTTTGGTCGAATATCAAGGTCAAGACTTGTATGAAGCGACCATGTCTCGTGACTTTTATTTGACGACTTTTGAAAGGCTGAAAACGTCACCTTATGTAGATATCAATAAATTGCTCTTGACGGGCAAGAAGGGCTCTTATGTGCTAGATACGGTTGATGCGACCTATTTGAAAGAGAGCCAGCACTATAATGAAAATATCCAAAAAGTAGCGAGTTTGGAAGATATCACAGATGATATTTTCAAATTTACAACCAACTTCACAGAAGAAACACTAGAAGCTGGTGAGGCTTGGGTTAATGAAAATGTCCCTGGTGTTAAGGCCATGACAACTGGCTTTGAATCCATTGATATTGTTCTGGACTATGTCGATAAGGGTGTGGCTATTGTTGAATTAGCTAAAAAACTTGGCATCACAATGGATCAGGTCATGGCTTTTGGAGACAATCTAAATGACTTGCATATGATGCAGGTTGTGGGATATCCAGTAGCTCCTGAGAATGCACGACCAGAAATTTTAGAATTAGCAGAGACAGTTATTGGTCACCATAAGGACCAGTCGGTTATAGCTTATATGGAGGGCTTATAATGGCAGATATAAAATTGATTGCATTGGACTTGGACGGGACCTTGCTGACTACTGATAAAAGGCTGACGGATCGTACCAAGGCAACCTTGAAAGCTGCGCGTGATCGTGGTATCAAGGTCGTATTGACAACTGGTCGTCCCTTAAAAGCCATGGATTTCTTTCTCCATGAGCTAGGGACTGACGGCCACGAAGATGAGTATACGATTACTTTTAATGGTGGTTTAGTTCAGAAAAATACAGGTGAAATCCTTGATAAAACAGTCTTTTCATATGATGATGTGGCACGCTTGTATGAGGAAACAGAGAAATTATCACTGCCTCTTGATGCCATCTCAGAAGGAACTGTTTATCAAATCCAATCGGACCAAGAAAGTCTTTATGCCAAATTCAATCCAGCATTGACCTTTGTTCCATTGGACTTTGAAGACTTGTCTAGTCAAATGACTTACAATAAGTGCGTGACTGCCTTTGCTCAAGAACCCTTGGATGCAGCTATTCAGAAGATTTCTCCAGAATTGTTTGACCAATATGAAATATTTAAATCACGTGAAATGTTGCTAGAGTGGTCACCAAAGAATGTTCATAAAGCAACAGGTTTAGCAAAACTAATCAGCCATCTTGGAATTGAACAAAGTCAAGTGATGGCTTGTGGAGATGAGGCCAATGACCTCTCTATGATTGAGTGGGCGGGACTCGGTGTTGCCATGCAAAATTCTGTTCCTGAAGTCAAGGCAGTCGCAAATGTAGTGACACCAATGACCAATGATGAAGAGGCTGTCGCCTGGGCTATCGAAGAATATGTGCTAAAGGAGAACTAAGATATGGGATTATTTGACCGTCTATTCGGAAAAAAAGAAGAACCTAAAATCAAAGAAGTTGTAAAAGAAGCTCTGGAAAATCTTGATTTGTCTGAAGATGTTGAGCCTGCCTTAACAGAAGCTGAGGAACTTCCTCATGAAGAAGCAGAGGTTGAAAGTTCTGAAGAAGCTGTGCTCGAAGAAGTGGACAATCAAGAGACAGTTGAAGAGAGTCAGAATTCAGAGTCAACTGTAGAAGTTTCTCAAGAAGAAGTCGAAGAATTTCCAAACTCAGAAGAAGTCTCAGAGGAAGAAAATCCTGAGTTCATAGAAGCTGAAGAAGAAAATAGCATTGAAGTTCTTGAAGCAGAAAGGCCTCAAGCAGAAGAAACCGTTCAGGAAAAATATGACCGCAGTCTTAAGAAAACTCGTACAGGCTTCGGAGCTCGCTTGAATGCTTTCTTTGCCAACTTCCGCTCTGTTGATGAAGAATTCTTTGAGGAACTGGAAGAACTGCTGATTATGAGTGACGTTGGTGTCCAAGTCGCTTCTAACTTAACAGAGGAGCTCCGCTACGAAGCCAAGCTTGAAAACGCTAAGAAACCCGACGCACTACGTCGTGTCATTATTGAGAAATTGGTTGAGCTTTATGAAAAGGATGGCAACTACGATGAAAGTATCCACTTCCAAGATGGCTTGACAGTCATGCTCTTTGTTGGGGTTAATGGTGTTGGGAAAACAACTTCTATCGGGAAACTAGCCCACCGCTACAAACAAGCTGGTAAGAAGGTCATGCTGGTTGCGGCAGATACCTTCCGTGCAGGAGCGGTAGCCCAGCTAGCTGAATGGGGCCGTCGTGTTGACGTTCCAGTTGTAACTGGACCTGAAAAAGCTGACCCAGCCAGTGTAGTATTTGATGGAATGGAACGTGCCGTGGCTGAAGGTATCGATATTCTCATGATTGATACTGCTGGTCGTTTGCAAAACAAGGACAACCTCATGGCTGAGTTGGAGAAGATTGGTCGTATCATTAAACGTGTTGTGCCAGAGGCACCCCATGAAACCTTCTTGGCACTTGATGCATCAACAGGTCAAAATGCCCTGGTACAGGCCAAAGAATTTTCGAAAATCACGCCATTAACTGGAATTGTCTTGACTAAGATTGATGGAACTGCCCGAGGTGGTGTTGTTCTAGCCATCCGTGAAGAACTCAATATTCCTGTAAAATTGATTGGTTTTGGTGAAAAAATCGATGATATTGGAGAGTTTAACTCAGAAAACTTTATGAAGGGTCTCTTGGAAGGCTTAATTTGATGATAAAGAAAATCCTGCAAGGTTATCTTGCAGGAAATTTTTTATTCAAGTCTACCATCTTGACGATAGGCGATATCTGGTTGCCAAGTCCATTTGGCACCGAATTTTTCAAGTAAGTCAAAGCTAGCTTGAGGTCCCATGCTTCCAGCTTTATAGTCATGAAGTGGGGCACCATTTTCAGCCCAGAGCTCTTCGATACGATCAATCAATTTCCATGACGCACCAACTTCATCCCAGTGGCTAAAGTTAGTTGAGTTGTTATTTAGGACATCATAAATCAATTTCTCGTATGGTTCTGGAGAAGCACCAGTTGCGGTCGCATCTGTACGGTAATCAAGTGAGTTAGGAGCCAAGTTGAATTCTTCTCCTACTTGCTTCCCATTTAGGCTAAGAGAGAAGCCTTCTGTTGGTTGGATATAGATGGTCAAAATGTTTGGAGCAAGTGGTTCTCCAAAGATAGAATCCATTTGTTTAAAGACGATGTTGACATGAGTTCCTTTTTCAGTCAGACGTTTACCAGTACGGAAGAAGAAAGGAACACCACGGAAGCGATCGCTGTCTACAAAGAAGGCACCAGATGCAAAGGTTTCAGTTGTAGATTCTGGATTCACATTTGGCTCGCTACGGTAAGAGATATACTTCATGCCATCAATCTTACCTGAACGGTATTGACCACGGATAAAATGTTCTTTAAGTTCTTCATCAGTTGGATGATTGAGATTTTTAAAGACCTTAATCTTTTCAGCACGAATCTCGTCTTTTGTGAAGCTTGCTGGCTTGTCCATGGCAAGGAGGGAAAGCAGTTGTAGAGTGTGGTTCTGTACCATGTCACGGAGGGCACCAGACTCATCATAGTAGCCACCACGTTCTTCTACACCCAAGCGCTCCGCAAAGGTAATTTGAACATTGTCGATAAAGTCCTTGTTCCAAACGTTTTCAAAAATCAAGTTTGCAAAGCGAACTGCAAAGATACTTTGGATCATTTCCTTACCAAGATAATGATCAATACGGAAAATTTGTTCTTCGTCAAATGTTGCTAGGAGCTCGTCATTCAACTTGCTTGCAGTTGCGTAATCTGTACCAAATGGTTTTTCAACGATTAAGCGTTCAAAACCTTTACCGTTCACAATGTTTTCAGACTTGAGGTGTTTTGCGATAGTTCCAAAGAACTGAGGAGCCATAGACAAGAAGAAGAGCTTGTTGTGTTCAGCTTGGTACTTGTCATTTAGTTCAGCCTGCAATTGACGCAAAGCAATGTAGTGTTCTGTATCATTGACATCATGACTTTGATAGTAGAAGTGACTAGCGAACTCCTGAGCCTGTTCGGTACTATCTGCCAAATCAAGGATTGATTCGACTACAACAGATTCAAAATATTCCTTGCTCCAAGGACGACGAGCAGTTCCAATGACTGCAAAGTGTTCGGAAAGATTGCCGGATTTATATAGTCTAAAAAGGGAAGGGTAGAGCTTGCGTTTAGCCAGGTCTCCACTCGCACCGAAAATTGTAACAATAACCTTAGATGACATCTAGCTACCTAATTTCTATTTTTATTCCTAGTCTTGCTAGGTATGAGGAAATCTCATTTCATAAACTTAATTCTAACATAATTTTCCGAAAAATCAAAAAATCCAATACGAGATAGAAAAAAACTGCAAGGAAATCCTTACAGTTTGAGTTTAGACGTTTAAGACCTTGTCCAAGAACTCTTTCAGACGTGGGTGTTGCGGGTTATCAAAGATTTGATCAGGTGTTCCGTCTTCAAGGAACTCGCCATCTGCAGTAAAGATAACACGGTTGGCAACCTGACGGGCAAATCCCATCTCATGGGTTACGATAATCATGGTCATACCTTGCTCAGCCAATTCCTTCATAACGTTTAGTACGTCTCCGACCATCTCAGGGTCAAGGGCAGAAGTTGGTTCATCAAAGAGCATGATGTCTGGATTCATTGCTAGTCCACGAGCGATAGCCACACGTTGTTTTTGACCACCTGATAGGCTATCTGGGTTAGCATTAGCTTTATCTGCTAGCCCAACCTTCTCAAGCAATTCCATTCCCAATTTCTCAGCTTCTTCCTTAGTCATTAACTTGTGCTCAATAGGAGCAAAGGTAATGTTGTCCAATACAGACATATGAGGGAAGAGGTTAAAGTGTTGGAACACCATTCCGATATTTTCACGGACGTGGTCAACGTTAGTTGTTTTTTCAGTTAAGTCATAACCGTTCACAGTGATGTGACCACTAGTGACTTCTTCTAGAAGATTAAGGCTACGGAGGAAGGTTGACTTACCAGAACCCGAAGGGCCGATGATACAAACAACATCTCCTTCATAGAACTTAGTTGTAATTCCTTTTAAAACCNCATTTTTTCCATAATACTTATGTAAATCATTTACATCAATTTTTAATTTTGCCATTAACGAATCCTCTTTTCTAAGCGTTTCGCTAGTCTAGTCAAAAGTGTGATAATTACAAGATAGAAGATAGCAAGGATTGCATACATCTTGAAACTTTGGTAGTTACGGGCAATGATAATCTTACCAGTTTGGAAGAGTTCAACCAAACCGATAGCAGATACGATGGTTGTATCTTTAAGAGCGATAACGAATTGGTTAACAAAGTTTGGCAACATCAATTTAGTTGCTTGTGGCAAGATAATCTTACGCATGGTTTTTCCATAAGAGATACCTAAGCTTCGGCTGGCTTCCATTTGACCAACTGGAACGGCCTGAATACCACCACGAACGATTTCAGCGATATAAGCAGCCGCATTGAGTGAGAGGGCAATAGTCCCAGCTACAAAGTCGTTAATTGGACTTTGTTGGCCTGTGATAGACTCGATGAAGTTTGGAATTCCCCAGAAGATGAAGGCTGCAAGAATCATCAATGGAATACCACGGATAACGTCAACGAAAATCTCAGAAATCACACGAAGAGATTTGTATGGGCTAACGCTAAACATACCGAAGATAATCCCGATAACAATGGCAATAGCAAATGAGATAAGAGCTAGAGCAAGAGTGATACCAAGCCCGCTAAGGAGTTGTTTATAGTTGTTTTGAAGCAAGCCCCAGATAGTTGTCTCATCAACAGTGCTTGTTGAAGCAGTTGAAGACTCACTAGCTAGGTATTTATCAAGAATCTTTTGGAATTCTCCGTTTGCTTTAAGGTTTGCAAGTCCGTTATTGAACATTTCAATCAATTCTGGATTTGCTCCTTTTTTAACGGCAAAGGCTGTTTCACCGATTGGAGTTCCAGCGATTGGAGTTTTCAATTTTTGACCTTGGCTGATAGAATATTTGAGAACAGGCTCATCATCCATAACGGCATCAATGGCACCAGTGTTTAAACTATCATACATTGACGAACCATCAGCGAAGGTTTTGATTTTGTAACCGTATTTGCTTTGATTTTCTGTTAGGAAGGTTTGAGAAGCAGTTCCATTTTTAACACCGACTGTCTTCCCTTTCAAATCTTCATAAGAAGCAATAGTGCTTGATTCTTTGACACCAAGGATAGTATTAGCAGTGTAGTAGGATTCTGAGAAGTCAAAAGTTGCCTTACGAGCATCTGTGACAGACATACCAGCAATGATACCATCTGCTTGACCAGCTTGAACAGCGCTAATCGCTGCATCGAAACCTGGGTTGGTGATTTCAATTTCAAAACCTTGGTCTTTAGCGATGGCCTTAATCAAGTCCATATCAATACCAGTAAATTGGTTGCTTGAGTTTTGGAACACAAAAGGCGCAAAAGAAGAATCGCTGGCAATGATGTATTTAGCTTTAACAGGAGTTGCTTTTAGACCAGCTGCAGTCGTTGTAGTTGGCACTGCTGAAGATGATGAAGCAGTCCATTTCTTGATGATTTTATCAAGACTACCATCTTTTTTCATTTCAGCCAAGGCTTGGTTAAATTCAGTAACCAGATGCTCGTATTTGCTTCCTTTTTTAACACCGAAAGCAAAACTACCTACAGCTTCCCCATCCATTTCAATATGGAGGTCTTGACCTTGGTTGATGGCATATTCGATAACAGGTTTATCATCCATCATAGCATCAATGGCACCAGCACTCAAGCTGTTGTTCATCAAATCACCAGTGTCAAATGTTTTAATAGTAAAACCGTATTTATCCTTGATACTTTCAAGGAAACGTTGAGCGGCTGTTCCGTTTTTAACACCAACAGTTTTTCCTTTTAATTGGTCATATTTACTAATCTTGTGTGACTTAGTAGTTGCAATGACAACTTTTGTATCATAGTAAGTATCAGACATGGTGAAAACTTTTTCACGTTCTTTAGTCTTTGTCATCCCTGCCATGATAGCGTCAGCTTGACCAGCTTGAACCGCATTGACCGCTGCGTCAAATCCAGGATAGGACATCTGAATGTTCCATCCTTTAATCTCAGCCACTTTGTTGATAATGTCAACATCAATTCCTTTATAAGTTTGATCTGAATCTTTAAACTCAAAAGGTGCATAGGCGGTATCAGAAACAATCTTAATCGTCTCTGCTTTTGCAATACCTAATGAGAAAATTGGGAATAAAATTAGCAAAAATGCTAGAAATTTTTTCTTCATTTTTAGTCTCCTTTTCCGAATATTTTCCCATTATATCAGAAAAAGTAAAAAAAGGCAAATTTTTATTTTTTCGTGTTAGAAAATATAACATCTATATTTTCTTTTCCTTCTTGAACTGCTACCACAAAGTGCTATAAT